>JAJFJH010000372.1 GCA_021774155.1 Nitrosomonas sp. | reverse complement strand
CCCTGACCTGTTAACAGGTAGCGCCGCCGTAATTCCGATTGATAATCCCACATTACCCCAGTCAGTGCTTGACCTGGTTCAAGATACTTTTGGCGCCCCTGTACAGTCTGTTGTTCTTGATCGTCGCTACGTTGAGCTTGGGCCGCGGCGTGACAAACTTAACAGGCTCTACATAGAGTTTGCTGTCGGTGCAGAGTTTTCAAGGAGCGAAAAGGAACGATATGCATTGTCGTATCGATTTGGCAGAACCGGAACTGACTGGTCAATTCGTAACAGAGTGAACGCAGGCAATCTGTCTACTGCTCTTCAGCCAGACATTTGTGAAGCCACGCCGGGATGCGCGACAATCGATTTTTTTGCACCCTCCGGCATATCAACCCAAGCACAAGAATTCATACGAACGCCGCCGATACATTCCAAATACATCCTCGAACGACATGAAATTTCACTTTCAGCCAGCAAACCCTTTTCCGGCATACTCATAGATGACATCACCCTTCAAGCCGGCGCCGATTTGGAATACTCATTGATGAAAATCATCGCCCGATCCAACCCGGATATCATTTTAAACGGTGCCGACGACACTCCCGACGCCAGGGGGACAATCTTTAACAATGACGTCTATGGCAATATTGCCATGCCTCTCCTAAGCCCCACGAGCCAGATCGGAGCGCTGGAAGTCACAGCTGATCTTAGATTTACGATGTCGTCCGTATACGATTCTTTTACAAATCTTGAGGCCCGCGCAGCCTGGCGGCCGAACGATATGGCTGACTTCTCTGCGTTCGGACATCTCGGCCATCGCGCGCCTGGTATAACTGAACTATTCGCCGTATCCACAACGGCCGGATTTCCGGTATCCGATCCCTGCGGCGCCGGCTTGGGATCTGCCCCGCCAATAATTGTTGAAAACTGTCTGAGCAATACACCGCTTGGCGTCGGTATCGGCTTCACACAGGACAATTCGCTTGCGCAGGCTACTTTTTTTGGCAACCCGAACTTAGCGTCGGAGGACGTAAAATTTTACGGCGCGAGCGCCACAATCAGACCGACAGAAATCACTACTCACCTGCCTGGGCAAATGAGTATTACTGCAACCTGGCACTCATATCAGATTACCAACCAAGTTCTTTTACCTAACGACAGTGTACTTGACTGTTATTCCAGTGTCGGTTTCTCCGATGACAGTTGCGGGATTAACCCGCTTACAGGCACGCCCCGGATTGTCCGTGATCCGGTCACACGACAAATTACCTCAATTGAAGAATCTGCCGGAAACTTTGGCGCGATCAATTGGCGAGGACTGGATATTGAAGCGCATTACGTCATGAAGCCAGAAGCAAGCGGCTTGTTTGATGAGCTCTGGATTAACCTGCTTCATACCTATACTGATCGTGTGGTGTCTGTTAAGCAACAAGGTGATACAGAGCGCTTAGACGGGCTGCTGGGTTTTCCACGCCATCAAAGCCTCGCTTCTGCGGGGATTGACAGGGGGCCTATTAGTCTTGCAATTTTGTTCAACCGCCGTGGCAAAGTGTTGACGGCCAGAACCAATAACCCAGGTGCAAAAGTCCCCGCTGTGTTCTATCTCGACACCAGCCTTCGAGTAGAATTGAATAACAATATCTATTTTCAATTTGGCGTCGAAAACCTGCTCGACAGAGATCCGCCACTTTCTGCTTTCGCTCTTTTCAACAACGCGCCGGTTATTTTCTACGATTTTATTGGCCGTCGATATTCGTTCTCAACGCGGGTAAAATTCTAATCGCGCTTCTACACCAACTCAGCGTCAGTAAGCACTTCCACCAGCGCCGGTCCCTCATGAGCGATGGCCTGGCGCAAGGCGACTTCCAATTCGCCGCGCGACGTGACGCGCAACCCAAGCCCGCCGCAGCTTTGCGCAAACTCGGCGAAGTTCGGATTTGTAAGCGACGTCTGCCATACCGGCCACTCGCCGCTGCGCTGTTCTTTTGAAATTTTACCCAACTCGCAATTGTTCATAAGTACATGCGTTATATTCATATTATAGTGAACAGCTGTTGTGAATTCCATCGCATACTGACCAAAGCCGCCATCGCCAGAAATGGAAACCACCTTGCGCCCACGATATTTGTCAAAATCTTGCGTCGCCGCCCAGGCGCCCATGGCCACTGGAAACCCAAAACCGATGGAACCTAAATACCCCGACATCAAGATACGCTGACCGCAGGGCTCAAAATAGCGACCGAAGGAATAGGTGTTGTTGCCGACATCAACCGGCATGATCGCATCAGCCGGGACCACCTTTGTCATCGCCGCAAATAGCGAGGCTGCGTTTATACCCTTGCCGCGATCATCGCCGAGGCGGCTTTCTTTCTCGCGCCGCCAGATTTTCCAGCGTTCCGCAATCTCGCCAAGCTGATCGACGCCAGCGGTGCGGTGCGGTCTGCCACTGCGCATCAGCCGAAGCGTTTGGCCAATCTCTCCCCACACCGGGTGAGCGACAGCGTGGCTTTTGCCGAGATGCATGCGGTCAAAATCGATTTGCACAATCGGCTTTGACGGCTCTATCCCGGTATGGTGTGAAAAAGAGGCCCCAATCGCGACGATCAGGTCGCACTCATTCATAAACCACGAGGCAATCGGCGTTCCAGAGCGACCGAGAACGCCGCCAGCATTCGGATGGCAATCGGGAATTTGCCCCTTCGCCTTGAAGGTCGTCACCACTGGACAGCGCAGATGCTCAGCCAACTCAACCACATCCGACATCGCCTCGCGCGCGCCATAGCCAACGATAATCAGTGGCTGCTTGGCGGCGTAAATCGCCTCGCTCACCGCCTGAACGACATCATCGGGCGGGGTCATACGCGCATCAACCATACGCCCTTGCGGACTTCCGGCTTGCATATCCGGCGCCGGCAAAGTCTGTGCATCATCAGGAAAGATCAACACCGACACATCGCGCTCAATCAACGCCGTCTTCATTGCGAGGTTGGTTGTCTCGGCATAATTGGACGCATGCAGAATAAGCTGGTTAAATTTGCCGACCGGCGCAAACGCGCCGTGAAGGTCGATATCCTGGAACGCAAAGGGCGAGAAAACCTGCACCTGCACCTGACCAGCACAGGCAATGACCGGCGCACGGTCAACTTTCGCATCCCAAAGACCGGTCATCAGATTCGTCGCGCCCGGCCCGGCAATCGAAAAACACACCGCCGGTTTGCCGGTGAGCTTCGCATATCCCGAACAGGCGAAAGATGCAGCACCCTCATGACGAATGCCGATATAGCTGAGATTGCCGGCCTCTTCCTGGCGCCGGAACGCATCGGCCAGACCGAGGTTGGAATGGCCGACCATGCCGAAGACGCGTTTCACGCCCCAATTGACCATCGTCTCGGCGACAACATCGGTTGATGTGCGCTGATGTGGGGGTTCCGGCGGCACGCCAATATAGACGCCGTCATCGCGCAGCTCGACCGGATACATCTCCTGACCTGAATCTTCATGTCCGCCTGGTGGTTTTCCCGTCAGCGGATCAAAATCCCATCCATGCCACGGGCAGCGCAACCAACATTGACCGTCGGCGCCTTTTTCAATCGACCCCTCGCCAAGCGGTCCGCCCTGATGCGGGCAGCGATTGTCCATCGCCGCATATTGACCGTCGAAATGAACCAAGGCCAGGGTCTTGCGCCCGACCGTTACCGATTTTACCCGCCCCTCTTGCACCTCGCCTCTAGCGGCTGCAAATTTCCACTCAATATTCTTATCCACTTTGGGTCCACTCATCGACATTCCGTCCTTTGCAGCTTCTGGAGCCGTACCAGTATCCTTACCCGAAACCGGTCTTTTTCCGAAAATTCTAGAAAATATAGTTTTCATTGTCAGGTCAATTTCATCCAAAAGCTGGCTTGCTGCAATTGTCGCAATCGTGTTTTGCAATTTTGAGCAGAGCCAATAGGGTGGTGCAAATCACATTACTGATGATACCGCCTGCGGGGCGATGAAGGGTGAGCAATATGGCGGAAAACTGGGTCCCGATTGCCAAATTGGCGGAACTCGAAGATCGCAAGCCGGCCTATGCGCTGGTCGCCGGGGTTGACCTCGTCATCGTCCGTTATGATGACGCCGTCTCTGTCCTATATGGCCGCTGCCTGCATCGCGGCGCTTTGCTGTCTGACGGCCATGTCGATGGTGAGAATTTGATCTGCGGACTGCATGATTGGGACTACCGGTTAGACTCCGGCGTCAGCGAATATAACAATTCAGAAGCATTGCAGAAATTTTCCAGCCTTGTGAAAAATAACAAGGTCTATGTCGATCAGGATGAAGTTGAGGCCTGGGCGAAGAACCATCCGCAACCTTTCGATAGAAACGCCTATCAAGGGCTTTACGCCGACACGCATCCGATAGCTGAAGAACCATTTGTCGGCCTGATCCAGGGTTACGCCCGCGACGGTCTTTCTAAAACCGGCCATCACGGTGTCGTTGCGGCGATGGGCGTGCCGCGTGACGATTTGCCGACATGGGATGATATTCAATTTGTCACCGCACAGCTTCATCGGGTTCCGCTTTTGGATGACGAACCGGTGGATACATCCGTCACCATC
Source organism: Nitrosomonas sp. (assembly GCA_021774155.1). Classification (GTDB taxonomy): domain Bacteria; phylum Pseudomonadota; class Gammaproteobacteria; order Burkholderiales; family Nitrosomonadaceae; genus Nitrosomonas. The sequence goes on along the minus strand of JAJFJH010000372.1, from coordinate 21,480 downwards.
GGCCCTGGCGCGGCCAAACCCCTGACACTCAAAATACCGCTGTTCGTTTCCGATATGAGCTTTGGTGCTCTGTCGCGCGAGGCGAAGATTGCCCTCGCCAAGGGCGCGGAAATCGCCGGCGCCGGCATCTGTTCCGGCGAAGGCGGATCACTTGACGAAGAGCGCCATGCCAACAGCCGTTATCTTTATGAGCTTGCCTCGGCGCGCTTCGGGTTTTCCTGGGAGAAAGTCGCTGAGGCCGCTGCGTTTCATTTCAAATGCGGGCAAGGCGCCAAGACCGGAACCGGCGGTCACCTGCCCGGCCGCAAAGTGAAAGACGAGATTGCCAAAGTCCGCGGCCTCAAACCGGGCGAGGATGCAATCTCTCCGGCGCGCTTCCCCGAGTTGAATGAAATTTCTGAGTTCAAAGACTTTGTCGATGAAGTGCGCGAACGCACTGGCGGCATTCCGGTGGGGTTTAAGCTTTCCGCACAACACATCGAAAAAGATATAGATGCGGCGCTGGAAGCCGGGGCTGATTACATTATTCTCGATGGGCGCGGCGGCGGCACCGGGGCGGCGCCGATTATCTTTCGCGATAATATTTCGGTGCCGACCATTCCGGCGCTGGCCAGAGCCCGCCGTCACCTTGACGCCTGCGGCGCCGGCAATGTCTCGCTGATTGCGACCGGGGGCTTGCGCAAGCCCGCAGATTTCGCAAAAGCGCTGGCGCTTGGCGCAGATGCTATCGCCTTGTCCAATGCGCCGATGCAAGCGATCGGCTGCCTTGGCATGCGCGCCTGTCATACCGACAATTGCCCGGTCGGCATCGCCACCCAAAAAGAAGAACTGCGCGCGCGGTTGAAAATCGAAACCTCAGCGAAGCGTCTCGCCCAATTTTTTGACGCCGCAACCGAGTTGATGACTTTGCTCGCTCGCGCCTGCGGCCACCGACAGTTTTCTGCTTTCAATATTGATGACCTGACCACCTTCAAAAAAGAAATGGCGGAGCTTACCGGTATTGCCTATGGCGGCGTGCAGCCAGGAGACAGGCGATAAGATGGCGCTTGCAGAAACCAGTGTTGTTTGCCTCGGCGTTTATTTTGGCGCAGGGATTATTGTCGCAATTTTATTTCTTAGCTTTGGCGTCTCGCGCATTGACCACGCGGCAAAAGGCGCCAGCCCGTTTTTCAGGCCGATGGTGTTTCTGGGCTGCATCGCATTATGGCCCTATATCATATTACGATTTCTTTCCTTAAAAAAAATCAACCAGCCAGACAATGTCTCGCCAGGAAGGGAAGCGCCATGAAACGTCCACACCGGCGCGCGCATTTCCTGTTCTGGTTGATAGCGGCGCCCGTCGCCATCATCGGCGCCTTTTTCTCCTGGAGTTTGCGCCCGCAAACGCCTTATACGGAGCTTCCCGCCGCCATCAGCGACCTCTCAGATATGACGGAGCAGCGCTGATGGGCCATCAGTACAAAGCCATTCAGTGGAACCGGAACAAGGTCGTCTATGACCTCTATATGGTCGTTGCAGTCTTGGTGTTTGTCGGCGTCTTCATGGCCATCGGGCTTCAAACTCAGCCAACCGGTCACACCGCTGACCGGGTAGTTCTGGCTATCCGCGCCCTTGGCGTAGCCGCATTCAGCCTGCTCACGGTGATTTTGGCAATTGGCCCCCTGGCGCGATTATCGCCGCGCTTTGCACCGATGCTTTATAACCGGCGCCATCTCGGCGTGATGACCTTTAGCGTCGCCGCGGCGCATTTTGGCTTGGCGCTGCTCTGGTATCACAGCAGCGGGCCACTCAATCCGTTGGTTTCCCTGTTTGTCAGCAATCCTCTCTATGACTCAATTCCCGGCTTCCCGTTTGAAGTGTTGGGCTTTGTCGCCTTCCTCATTCTTTTTGTGATGGCCGCTACCAGCCATGATTTCTGGCTAAACAACCTTTCCGCCCCGGTCTGGAAGGCGCTGCATATGCTGGTCTACCCGGCTTATATATTGCTGGTATTTCATATCACCCTTGGCGCCTTGATGACTGAAAAGTCGATGGCCTATCCGATTCTGACAGCGGCTAGTTTTGCCTTTGTATCGGCACTTCATCTTTATACCGGCTATCGCGAATGGCGCGCTGACAACGGTATGAAATCGCTGAAGGCCAAGGGCTGGATCGAAATCGGCGCACCGGACGACATTCCAAACATGCGCGCGGTGATTGCGCCGCTGCCGAAGGGCGACCGGGTTGCGGTGTTTCGTTACGACAATAAAATCTCGGCCGTCACCAATGCCTGCCGCCACCAAAACGGACCGCTCGGCGAGGGCCGGGTTATTGATGGCTGCATCACCTGCCCGTGGCACGGATGGCAATATCGACCCGATGACGGCGTCTCACCGCCGCCCTTTACGGAAAAAATCGCCACCTATAATGTCAAGATCGAAGCCGGCCGGGTGTTTGTCGATCCCAAACCAAACCCTTCCGGCACGCGCACCGAACCGGCCATCATCGCTGAGCAAGGAGCCGTTGCGCCATGACCCTCCCCAAAGGCGTTATCGATCCCAAGCCGAAAAACCCCGACGAGATGTTTGTCGGTTGGGCGCCCGCGCCGAAAGTTGACCGTCGTTTTCTGCTTCGCGCCCTCCCCCTCGGTCTTGCCGGGGCTGGCGGCGGCGCCTGGGTTATTGCCAACGAATTGGACGACCCCGGCGCCGGCGCATGGCTGACGGGCGCCACGCATGAGGTCGCCGGCGCGTTGGTTACCGATCCCTATCCAATGCTGCGTTTGGCAGACCCGACCATGCCCGGCGGGGTTCGCACGGTGTTGATCGTCGCGCAGGGAAAGTGCACCTCGGCGCTAGACCTATATGAGCATCGCGGCAGCCCGGTTACCGCACGGGGCGTTCTTATTCAGCGCAAGGGTCGCCAGATGCTGGAAGTCCTGCCATTTCTCAGCGACTGGCTCTCGCCGGCAAACATGGAAATGACCGCTGATATTGTTAATCCGCCGGTGCAATCCCTGGGCGCCGCACAGCTGTCGGGCGCGATCATGGATTCGAAATGTTTTTTCGGGGTTATGCGCCCCGGCCGCGGCAAAACCCATAAAGCCTGCGCCAGTCTGTGCATCCGCGGCGGCATACCGCCAAGCTTCTGGGTGCGGACGAAAACCGGCGCTGAAGCTGTTTTGTTGATGACGACGGCCGATGGCGGCCCGATGCCGATGGATATTCTGCCACTGGTGGCGGACCCGGTTGAAGCCGAGGGTGAAATCATCCAGGTCGGGGACCTCTTGCAGTTTCGTGCGGACGCCGGCGCTTACAACCGCATTTAACGCGGGCCTCAGCCATCAGCCTTAGCGGCTCTGGTCTCGCCATATCGTCTGGAAAACGGCGCAGCTGTGGCGCCGTGCAAAATGACACTCAAAAACACTGTCACATAAACCACAGCTTCAATGTCTGTGAGGCGGCCCATCTCCTCGTGCTCAACGGCAATCATCAAAAACAGGATCGACGCCAAGCCCCGCGGCCCAAACCAGCCGATGAATAAAACCGATGGAAATTTCAGCTTTAGATCAAAAAGGGAAAGCATCGTCGGCGCCATGCGAATGATGGTCAGACTAAGCACCGCATAAAGGACGCAAAAAGCAGTGAAGTGGCCGATCGCTGCGGGCAATAACACTGCGCCGAAAAGGAAAAATATGATCAAACTAAAAAGCTGGCCTTCTTCTTCAACGAAGTGGGTCAAAGACCCTGCGCGGCGCGAACAAAAACTGCCAAAGGCAAGCCCCCCGGCAAAGGCGGCAATGAAGCCGTTTCCATCAACCAGATGGGCGCCCAGAAGCGTTAGTATAGCAACGCCGATACTGGTCAAATTGCGGAACGAATGCGCGACCCATCCTTTCCCATCCGCATAATGAATAAATTTACCGAGTCCAGCGCCAATAACCCCGCCAACAATCGCACCGACGGCAACCTGTTTTAATGTAAACCAAATCCAATATCCCGCGCCCCTGGCTTCACCCGGCATCGTACTAAAGGCAAGTGCTGCAAAAAGCAGAACTGCCGGCAGCGCCAGCCCGTCATTGAACCCGGACTCAACTAAAATGCCCTGCCTTATGCGTTCAGGGACATAATTGCTGGTCACGACCGCATAGCCGAGTGCAGCATCGGTCGGCGCCAAAATGGCCGCGATCAGGGCCGCTTCCTGCCATAAAAGGTTTGGAAACAACCAAATCGCAATCACGGCGCCGAATAAAATCGTCAAAGGCAGGGAGATCAGCAACAGGCGTTTAGGGATACGGTTTTCACGAATAAGGCTTTTGCTGTTCGTCGATGCCGCATCGGCGAAGAGAATGAACCCGAGCGTTAACTCGCCAAACCCTTCTAGCACCTGATTGTCGATATCAACCTCAAAAATACCAAGGCCGGCGCTGCCGGTTATTAATCCCGCCAGCACAAAAACCATAGGCGCGGAAACCACGGACTTGCCGAACCAAGACGAGAACGCGCCGTAAAAAACGATGCAGAGCGCAATAACAATAAGTGGTTCTGTAATCATGAATGAGGGTGCCGCCCAAAATTGTATTCAACCCGCAATCCGTTTTATCACATGGTTTGCCATTCCCGGAACCCACCGTTCTCACAATAATCTACTGTGCTGATAGTCACATGTCGGAACTATACGCAGAGCGTGAAGTCAAACTTCGATTTCACGCAGCTGCTCGGTTCTCTACACGCGCCATCATTGGCCACCGCCCAAAGGCGGGCACGCCAGAAACTGCAACTCGCTGATTATAATACTGAATTTTTTATTTTGGGGCTTGCATATTTAGAATAGGCATTCTAAATCAGATCAGCCATTCTGGATTTGCCGCATGACATTCCATACCGATATCGCACTGAGCGAGCCTACATTAATCGCCCCCATAAACGCTGCCAAAGAGCTCTTTTGGCGCCAGGGCTATGATGAAACGTCGATAGAAGATGTCGTATGCGCGACAGGCATGAACCGGTATGCGCTTTACAACACTTTCGGCGGCAAGCTGGAGCTGTTCCTAGCGGTGCTGGAAAGCTATTTTGTTGAGCGCAAAAACCTGTTCATGACCGCACTGAGTGATCCGCAAAGCGGGCCGATGGAAGCGATACGTGAAGTCTCCGAATACTGCATCACTGAGATGACGGACCGCGGCGCCGGGTGCCTTATGTGCGATGTCGCAGCGGAAGTCGGACGGTATGACAAAGCTGTTTCGGAGCGTGTGCTAAGCTATCTTGAAGAAATACGAAGCGCCGATGAGATGGCGTTGACGCAGGCTGAGGGGCGCGGTGAATTAAATCCGGCAATTTCGCCGAAGGAAGGCGCTGCATTGCTCATCGCCAACATGCTTGGCGTCGGGGCCATGGCGCGCAACGGCGCCGGCCGGGAAGAACTGCTGGCCTTATTCAACACCTGCCTACGCCTCTTGAGTCTCGAGAGCAGCACTCTAAACCTGCACACTAGGCGTCGAAATCAAAAAGCTACAACCGTCATACAGGCATCGAACTAATACACTGACTGCGTCGATATAGATGTTGAGGCGTCGTTAAAGGAGTAAACCATGGCTGCATCAAATAAACTGCTGGACAGTTTTGCCAGCGGGCTGGCGCGATGGATGATTAAACTACGATGGATCGTAATTGTCGCTAGCGTGGGCGGCGCCGTCGCTATCGGCTCATATGCCTCGCAGCTTGAGTTTTCTAACAACTACCGCGCGTTCTTTTCAAAGCAAAACCCTGAGCTACAGGCGTTTGAAGAGTTTCAAAGCACCTACACTAAAAGCGATACATTTCTATTTGTACTCAAAACAAAAGACGGGAGCGGCGCATTTACAAACGACACGCTGGCAGCAGTAGAACTTCTGACAGAAGAGGGCTGGCAAATTCCCTACGCTTTGCGCGTCGATTCACTAAGCAATTTTCAATATACCTACGCCGTCGAAGACGATTTAATCGTTGAGGATCTGATCGTCGACGCCCGCAATCTAACGCCCGACCAACTCAACGAAAAACGCGATATTGCACTCGCCGAACCGCTCCTGCGCGACCAACTCATCACTGCCGATGGACAGGTAACCGCCGTTAATGTGGTTCTTCAATATCCTGAAAAAGCATTGACCGAAGTGCCGGAAGCGGTTGCTGTTGCGCGCGCGACAAGAGATAGAATCGAGGAAAAATTTCCTAATATTGACGTCTATCTCACCGGCACCACGATGCTGAATAATGCATTCGCCGAAGCTGTAAACAATGATCTCACCACATTGGTGCCGTTAATGTTTCTGGTCGTACTGATCCTGACGGCAATCACCATTCGGTCTGTTTCCGCAACGGCGGCAACGCTTATCATTATCCTGCTATCAACGATGATCGCTATGGGTTTTGCCGGCTTTATCGGCATCAAGCTCGCAGGCCCCAGCCCTAGTGCACCGGTGATTATTCTGACATTGGCGATCGCAGATTCTATTCATATCCTGATTTCAATGCGCGCTGCGATGCGCGACGGACTTCAAAAACACGCCGCCATCGTTGAGGCAATGCGCATCAATTTTCTGCCGGTTGGCGTAACATCGATTACCACCGTTGTCGGATTTTTATCGCTGCGCTTTTCCGACTCGCCGCCGTTTCAGGATTTGGGAACGATCACAGCCGTTGGCATTTTCGCCGCCTGGTTATTTTCCATTACGCTCCTTCCCGCCCTTTTAAGCCTTGCGCCAATCCGCGTAAAACCACGAACCGAAGGACAAACGCGCAACCAGACGATGCTGGGCTTTGCTAATTTCGTGATCGGAAGATTTCGAGCCCTCCTTCTGATAATCGGAATTGGCGCTGTCGCCTTAATCTCGTTCATCCCATCGATTGAACTGAGCGATCAATGGAGAGAATATTTTGCGCCGCGCATCGAGTTCCGTGCTGAAAGTGATTTGGTTGTTGATTATTTTGGCTTCTATCCAATTGAATATTCTATCCCTGCAAATGAACCCGGCGGCATAAACGAGCCGGACTATTTACGTAAGATTGACGCCTATACTGAGTGGCTGAGGGTTCAACCATATGTCACCCATGTTTATTCCATCACTGATATCATGAAGCGGCTCAACAAGAACTTGAATGCAGATGATCCGGACTTCTACAGGCTACCGGACGAGCGCGAGCTCGCCGCACAATATCTGTTGCTTTACGAATTATCGCTTCCTTACGGGCTCGATCTGAATGACCGGATCAATATCGATAAATCCGCTACACGCGTCACTGCAACTCTTGACGGTCGCGTGACGACAAAGCGCGTGCGCGAGTTTCTGAAACAATCTGAGAAATGGTTTGAAGAACATGCGCCCGAAATTCATACATCCGCGACCGGACCGCAGGTGATGTTCACCTTTATCGCCCAGCGAAATGTTGAAAGCATGATCGCCGGCACCTCAATCGCTGTCTTCGCTATCGCCATCATTATGATACTGGCCCTGCGCAGCGTCGGCATGGGGTTGGTCAGTCTGGTGCCAAACGCACTGCCAATTCTTTCGGCTTTTGGCGCCTGGGCGATCCTGGTGGGCGAGGTAGGGTTTTCGGTTGCTGCAATTGCGGCGATCTCTATGGGGATTGTTATCGACGACACGGTGCATTTTCTTGCTAAATACATGCGCGCGCGGCGTGACAAGGGCTTGTCCTCCGCCGACTCGATCCGTTATGCGTTTGAGACCGTTGGCGTGGCGATCATTGTCAATACGGTAATCCTCGGCACCGGCTTCCTGGTGCTGACTCTCTCGGCGTTTAAAATCAATGAGGAGATGGGGATGCTAACCTCATTGACGATTGGTTTCGCGCTGGTCCTTGATTTTCTTTTTCTGCCGGCGCTGCTGCTTTTACTGGCGCGGTTTTCCGGCGAAACTATCGATGTAAAAGGAGATGATTATGTACAACATTCGTTCGATGCGTCCGCTTAGAGCTGCGCTCGCGGCGACTCTAATAGGCGCCTTGCTCTCTACATTGCCCGCAAGCGCACAAGATCAACGCGTCTACACTGATGACCCTGTGGCGAAAGGCGATACGCCCGAATCGATAAAGGGATATGAAATCGCCGCGCGCAGCGACCGCAGTGACGCCGGGTTTGGCGACAGCAAAGTGTCTGCAACGATGATGTTGCGTAACTCCGCCGGACAGACAACAGAGCGCAGCCTGTCATTTTCCACCCTGGAAAAAGAAGATGAGACCGTTGGCGATAAGTCGCTGGTGATTTTTAATTCGCCCCGTGATGTGGAAGGCACAGCGCTCCTATCGCATGCGAAGATTCTTGACCCGGATGATCAATGGTTGTTTCTGCCAGCGTTAAAGCGCGTTAAACGTATTTCATCGGCCAACAAGTCAGGGCCGTTTGTTGGATCTGAATTTGCCTTCGAGGATTTCACGCTCACCGAGCTTAACAAATTCACCTATGCCTATGTCGGCGAAGAGAAAATTGACGGCGTGATGATGGATGTCGTCGATCGGTTTCCCCGCTATGAGAAGTCCGGCTATACTAAGCAAAAAGCTTGGATTGATCAGGATGTCTATCAGGCGCGTAAAATCGAGTTTTATGACCGTCGCGGCGACTTGCTGAAGACGCTCACGCTTTCCGACTACCGGGAATATGACGGCGTCTGGCGGGCGCACAAACTCGCTATGGTCAATCACAAGACCAATAAAGAAACCGATTTAGTCTATTCCGAGTTTCAATTCAAAACCGGACTTGACGCGGGCGATTTCGTTAAAGGCGTGCTGCAGCGCATTCGATAATCGGCAAAGTCTGACGGGAACTTAATATGCGCCAGGGCCTGAACAATATTGCAGCGTCGATATGCGCGGCCCTTGCTGCTTCGGGCGCGGCAAGCGCTGGCGAATGGGAGTTCGGCGGCGAGATTGCGGGCGAGGTGCGTTACTTTCCGCAAAGCGCGCAGTTTCCAGGCCAGTTCCACGATTGGCAGCCATCAGCGACTCTTCAGACGGATCTGCGTTGGAAGAGCAATGACGGCAAACATCAAATCGTTATCGTTCCCTTCGGACGGCTTGATGCGCGCGACGACAATCGCACACATGCCGATCTGCGCGAGGGATACTATCGCTATGTAAGCGAGAGTGACTGGACGTTGCTCATCGGCGCCGCAAAAGTCTTTTGGGGCACAGTAGAATCGCGTCATCTCGTCGATGTTATCAACCAGAGCGACGGGGTTGAGGATATCGACGAAGAAGACAAGCTTGGCCAGCCGATGGTCAAGCTATCTCTACTGAAAGACTGGGGGCAGCTGGATCTGTTTATTCTTCCAGGGTTTCGCACTCGAACTTTTCCGGGACCTGACGGCAGACTGCGGTTTGCTTTACCGATTGACACAGAAAACCCGATCTTTGAACGCAACGCCCGGCGCGGCGCGGTGGATTATGCGGCGCGATATTCAAATTTCCTTGGCAATTGGGATGTCGGTCTCTCGGCCTTTCACGGAACCTCGCGCGAGCCCCGATTTATGATTGCTCTAACGGGTGACAGTCTTCTCCCGGTCTATGATCGCATCACTCAAGGGAGCCTGGATGTTCAGTATACGGCTGGCGCCTGGTTATGGAAGGGTGAAGCGATCGTTCGCGGCGGACAGGGAAAAACATTTTTCGCTAGCGTCGCAGGATTTGAATACACCATCTACCAGATTTTCGAAAAACCATGGGACTTGGGACTATTGGCTGAATATCTCTATGATGGCCGCGAGGATGGGTTTGTGGTCGAGACTTTCGGACTGACTTCCGAGGCCCCGTTTACCGCATTTCAAAACGATGTGTTCACGGGCGCACGCCTTGCCTTCAACGACACTCAGGACACCTCGATGCTGGCAGGCATCTCGGTTGACGCCGATGACAGCTCACTGTCGATGTTTGTCGAGGCTGAGCGCCGTCTCGGTCAGAACTGGACGGCGGAATTTGAAAGCCGGTTGTTTTTCAATGTCGATCCAGGCAACCTCGCCAATTCTTTTCGCGACGATGACTTCCTGACATTCCGTTTAACGCGGTATTTTTGAGGCGCGGTTTTTCGATAACCCTACCGCGCAACCGGCGTGTTCACTGATGCAGCGGCGCGCTTGCCCAGCGCCTCAAACATCGGATGGAACGCCGGACGTTTGATATACCGCCCTGCCCCGCGCTCGGCGCGTAACTCGCCATTGGTGTAGACCAGCTTGCCCTGGCTCACCGTATGAGAGGCGAGCCCTGTCACGTTCATGCCTTCGAAAATGTTGAAATCGATATTTTGATGGTGGGTCTGTTTGGAAATGGTTTTGGTCGCCGCCGGATCCCAGACAACAATATCAGCATCAGCGCCAGCAATAATTGCGCCCTTGCGCGGATGGATGTTGAAAATCTTTGCCGCATTGGTCGATGTCACGGCGACGAATTCCTCAAGCGTCAGCCGGCCGGTGCTGACGCCGTGTGTCCAAAGGACCGCAAGCCGGTCTTCAACGCCGCCGGTCCCGTTCGGGATCTGCGTAAAATCATCTTTGCCCGCTGCTTTTTGCTCATAGCAAAAACAGCAATGATCGGTCGCCGTCGTTTGTAAGGCGCCCGATTGCAGCCCGCGCCATAGTGCTTCCTGGTTTTCTTTTGGCCGGAATGGCGGCGACATCACATGCGCGGCGGCGCTCTCCCAGTCGGGGTTGCGATAAACGCTGTCATCAATCAGCAAATGCCCGGCCAACACCTCGCCAAAGACGCGACTGCCTTCGGCGCGCGCGCGCGTAATATGACCCAGAGCATCTTCCGTCGAGACATGCACAAGGTAGACCGGCACGCCGATCACTTCGGCAAACTTAATCACCCGGTGCGCCGCCTCGCTTTCTACCTTAGGCGGGCGCGAAAGCGGATGGCCTTCCGGTCCGGTAATTCCTTGTGCTAGAATTTCGCGCTGCAACTGATAGACCAGCTCACCGTTTTCGGCATGGACCGTCACAATCGCGCCAAGCTCCAGCGCCTGCTTGAAGCTGTGATAGATGGTCTCATCGGTCGCCATGATGGCGTTTTTGTAGGCCATGAAATGCTTAAAGCTGTTGACGCCTTCTTCCTCAACCAAGGTCTTCATATCTGCGGCGACGCTCTCGTCCCACCAGGTGACCGCGACATGGAAGCTGTAATCTCCGGCTGATTTTTCAGCCCAGCCACGCCAATCGCGATAAGCTTCCATCAAGGGTTGTTGCGGGTTGGGAATAACAAAATCGATGATCATCGTCGTGCCGCCGGCAAAGCCCGCCGCTGTGCCGGTATAAAAATCTTCCGACGCGACCGTGCCCATGAAAGGCAGTTGCATATGAGTGTGCGGGTCTATCCCGCCCGGCATCACATATTGCCCGCCCGCGTCGATGACTTCAGCGCCCGCAAACGTCTCAAGATTTTCGCCCACCGCGACGATTTTGCCATTGGTGCAATAAACATCAGCGCGTGCGCGCCCATCGGCATTAATGACGGTTCCGCCCCGTATCAAAAGCGACATGTCAGACGTCCTTTCATTTTTTCGCCGCGCCCCGCGTCAATAGATAATACACCCCCGCCGAGACAATAAAACCGACAAACCAGGCATAGACATAAATTCCGTCAAAGATTGCTGGAACCGATTTCATCGCTCCGGCCGCATGGAGAAAACCTGGCAAATTTGGCGCAATGCCAACCGCCAAGGCGATAAGCCCGGCGTGATTCCAGCCTTTGTGTCCAGCATAAACGCCATCTGCCTTGAACAGCTCATCGACATTCAGATGGGTCCGCCGCAGCAGGAAATAATCCGCTATCAAAATCCCAGCGATCGGACCGAGCAAAGCGGAATATCCCACCAGCCAGGTAAAGATATAAGCGCCCGCATCCTCAACCAGCTTCCACGGAAAAATCGCGATGCCGATGCCGGCTGTGATATAGCCGCCCATGCGGAAGGAAATTTTCGACGGTGCGATATTTGAAAACCCATAGGCGGGCGCAACAATATTCGCCGCGAGATTGGTCGTCAGTGTCGCAACAACCAGCGCTGCGAGTGCAAATATAACCGTAACCCCGCCCATGCGTCCGGCTAAATCAACCGGATTCCACACCGGTTCGCCATAAATGACGACGGTCGCCGAGGTGACGGCGACGGAGATAAAGGCAAACAGCGCCATAGGTATTGGAAGCCCGATGGCCTGGCCTAAAATTTGTGCGCGCTGGTTTTTTGCGTAGCGCGTGAAGTCCGGAATATTGAGCGCCATCGTCGCCCAGAAGCCGACCATGGCGGTGAGCGAGATAAAAAACGTACCCCAAAACTGACCTTCCTTGGCGCCGCCCTCCACAAATTGCGACGGCGCGGACAACATTTCGCCAAAGCCGCCTGCAGTGACATATGCCCATACCAACAGTGCGAACGCCATCGCCAGAAGGAACGGCGCGGCAAGCACTTCCAGCCAGCGGATGGATTCCGTCCCGTTTCGGATAAAATAAAGATGCATCGCCCAAAAGACGAGAAAGCTGATGGTTTGCGCGACATCAATGCCAAGCACCGGAAGCGGCGCGCCGATAAACATATCACTGGTGAGCGTATTTAAAATCACATAAATCGCCGAGCCGCCAACCCATGTGTTGATACCGAACCAGCCGCATGCAACCAGCCCGCGCGCAACTGCGGGAATTTTGGCGCCCTGCGGACCAAACGCGGACCGCAATAACACCGGAAAAGGAACGCCATATTTTGCGCCCATATGACCGATCGCCATCATTGGCGCCAGAACAATCATATTGCCAAGAAAAACCGTTAGCACAGCCTGAAACCAGTTCATGCCGGCGGCGATTAGTCCGCCCGCCAATAAATAAGTCGGAACGCAGGCGACCATTGCCACCCATAAGGCCGCATAGGCCGGCGCATCCCAGTTGCGCGCCGATGCAGCGGCGGGCGCCAAGTCTTCATTCCACAAGCCGGGATCGTAGGTCTGTTTGGCTGTAGCATCGGCGAAAGCCGCAGCGTCGGTCATGGGCGGTTCGCCTTTTTAAATCGCTTCCCTCGTGGGCTTTTTATTCACTCGCCACAAGCGGTCCATAAGTATCGGGGCGGCGATCGCGGAAGAACTGCCACAGATCGCGCACTTCACGCACCATATCCATATTCATGTCATGAACAATAAGCTCGTCTTGATCACGGCTGGCCTCAGCTTCTATCTCCCCGCGCGGATTGACGAAATAGCTTTGGCCATAGAACTCGCCGATGTTCCAGGGCTCTTCAACGCCGATGCGGTTGATGGCGCCAATCCAGCAACCATTGGCGACGGCTGACGCGGGTTGTTCAAGCTTCCACAAATATTCTGACAACCCCGCCACAGTCGCAGACGGATTGACGATATATTCAGCGCCGTTTAGCGCCAGCGCCCGCCAACCTTCCGGGAAATGCCGGTCGTAGCAGATATAAACCCCGAGCTTGCAATAGGCGGTGTTAAACACCGGCCAATCGGAGGCGCCGGGCTTGAAGAAGAATTTTTCCCAGAAGCCTTTGACCTGTGGAATATGGGTTTTACGATATTTGCCTAGGTACGATCCATCGGCGTCAATCACCGCGGCGGTGTTGTAATAAACGCCCGCGACATTGGTACGCTCATAGATCGGAACGACAATCACCATGCTGAATTTTTTTGCGTAATCCTGCATCAACTTGGTGGTCGGGCCGTCGGGGATATATTCTGCCGCCTCATACCATTTGACATCTTGGCTGGGGCAAAAATAAGGTTGGGTGAACACTTCCTGAAAGCACAAGACCTGTACACCTTCCTCGCCGGCCTTTTCGATTAGTGGAATATGCGCATCAATCATCGCCTGGCGGATATTTTCAGGCGTGTCGTCGGTTGAACCTTTCAGGCCCATCTGGATAAGGCCGCCGCGCAGTGTGGTCATAATATTGGTCTCCTAATTCATCGTCGGAAATTTAAAATCAGCACCCGCGCGAATCCCGGTCGGCCAGCGTGTGGTGACGGTTTTAAGGCGTGTGTAAAACTGGATCGCTTCAGGGCCGTAAATCCCGTGACCGCCAAAAATCGATCGTTTCCAGCCGCCAAAGCTATGATAGCCGACCGGCACCGGGATCGGCACATTAACGCCAACCATGCCAACCTTGATGCGCGAAGTAAAATCACGCGCAGCATCACCGTCGCGGGTAAATATTGCTGTGCCGTTGGCGTAAGGATTGTTATCGATAAGCTCGACCGCTGCGTCATAGTCATCCGCGCGCACAACCGACAGGACAGGACCAAAGATCTCCTCGTCATAGACCCGCATGCCGGGTTTGACATGATCTATTAAAGACCCGCCGAGCCAATAGCCGTCTTCATAGCCTTGCATCGTCAGGCCGCGCCCATCAACAACAAGCTTCGCGCCTTCGCTTTCGCCATCGCAAATCAGTTGCGCAACGCGGTCACGGTGCGCCTCGGTAATTAACGGGCCCATCTCCGCTTCGCTATCCGTGCTTGGACCGATTTTGAGCGCCCGCACGCGGGGGCCGAGTTTTTCCACCAACCGCTCGGCGGTCTGCTCGCCTACCGGCACCGCAACAGAAATCGCCATGCAGCGCTCGCCGGCCGAGCCAAAACCGGCGCCGAGCAACGCATCGCTTGCCTGATCCAGATCCGCGTCAGGCATAATAATCATATGGTTCTTCGCGCCGCCAAGCGCTTGGACGCGCTTTCCAGCATTGCAGCCGCGGCTATAGACATACTCTGCAACCGGGGTTGAGCCGACAAAACTAACCGCCGCGACATCAAGGTGGTCGAGCACGGCGTCGACCGCATCCTTAGCGCCATGAACGATATTGAGAACGCCCGCCGGCAAGCCCGCCTCCGCAAACATGTCGTGAATGAGGTTGGCCGATGACGGGTTTTTCTCCGACGGTTTTAAGACAAATGTATTGCCGCAGGCCAACGCCATCGGGATCATCCATAGCGGCACCATCGATGGGAAGTTAAACGGTGTGACGCCAGCAACAACGCCAAGCGGTTCGCGCACCGCATGCGTATCGACGCCGCCTGCGACAGTGCTGGAAAAATCGCCCTTCAACAAATGCGGAATGCCGCTGGCAAATTCAACAACCTCCAATGCGCGCGTCACCTCACCCAGCGCGTCATCATGGGTCTTGCCGTGCTCAGCGCTGATGGTTTCGGCAATCTCGTCGCGGCGCGATTTCATTATCTCGCGCAAAGAAAACATCACGCCCGCACGTTTTGCCGGCGGCGTCGCTGACCACGCCGGTAAAGCTTCTTTGGCGACGTTTACCGCCAGCGCAACCTCGCGTGCGCCGCCCAGCAAAACCTCGCCGCTTTGCCGTCCGGTCGCGGGGTTAAACACCGGGCCGGTTGCATTGCCCTCGACGATTTCATCGCCGCCAATAATATGTCCAATACGTTTCATCCGCGCCGTCAGTCCTTTTTTATTCAGCCGCTTTGCGCAGCGGGTTTTTCGGATGCTCCGGCCATGTGAGATAAGGCCGATCGGTTTCCACCGCTTCCATGGTGATACAATCCTTGACCGGACACACATGCATGCAAAGATTGCAGCCGACGCATTCATCGTCGATCACCGTAAATTTGCGGCCGCCATCAGGTTTTGCGTCAAGGCGGATCGCCTGATGCGCGGTGTCTTCACAGGCAATAAAACATCGCCCGCATTCGATGCAGGCCTCATCATCAATCCGCGCCTTTAAATCGTGATTGATATTCAGCTCGTTCCAGTTGACCGTCTGCGCCGTCGCCTTGCCTTTAAAATCTGCAATCGAGCGATAGCCCTTGTCATGCATAAATGCGGCGAGACCTTCATTCATGTCTTCAACGATGCGGAAACCATATAGCATCGCCGCCGTGCAGACCTGAACGGCGCCTGCGCCGAGGGCGATAAATTCTGCCGCATCGCGCCAGGTGGTGATGCCGCCAATTGCTGAAATTTCGAGCCCTTGGGTCTCTAGCTGACGCGCAATTTCCGCGGTCATATGCAGCGCGATGGGTTTGACCGCCTCGCCGCAATAGCCGCCATGAGTGCCGCTCCCATCAACCGTTGGCGTTGGCGCCATAGTGTCGAGATCAACGCCGATAACCGAGTTCACCGTATTGATCAGCGATACCGCGTGAGCGCCGCCGGCTTTGGCTGCAGACGCAGGAACAATAATGTCGGTGACATTCGGCGTCAGCTTGGTGAATACCGGAATATTTACAGCCTCGCGCACCCAACGCGTGGTTTGCTCAACAAATTCCGGATCCTGCCCCACTGCCGAACCCATGCCGCGCTCGCACATGCCATGCGGGCAGCCAAGATTAAGCTCAATCCCCTGCACGCCGCTATTGGCAACCTTGATCGCCAGCGATTTCCACGCCTCTTCATCCATCGGCGCCATAATCGAGCCGATAATCACCCGGTCTGGCCATTCCCGGCGCATCTCTTCCATTTCGCGAAGGTTGACGTCCAATGGCCGATCGGAAATCAGCTCAATATTGTTGATGCCGATAATTCGCCGGTCCTGTGTTCTGTGCACACCGTATCGGCTGGTGACATTAACGACGGGCGGATCGACGCCAAGCGTTTTCCAGACCGCGCCGCCCCAACCGGCCTTAAAGGCGCGTTCGACATTATACTTCTTGTCGGATGGCGGAGCCGAGGCGAGCCAGAACGGGTTGATGCTTTCAACGCCGCCAATGATGCAACCAAGATCGCTCATTCGGTTGCTCCCTTCCGTTTTGTACGCAGCATGATGTCCGCTGCTATCGCTGCTTGTTTTCCGTCTTCAACTGCTTGCACCGTCAGGTCTTCGCCGGATTTAATGCAGTCGCCGCCAGCATAAACGCCCGGCAGCGAAGTTTGATAATGTGCATCGACCGCGATCTTACCGCCTTCAAGTTTTAGCGCACTAAATATCGCGCTATTCAACGTCTGGCCAATCGCCTTCAGCACCATGTCGGCGGAGAGCGCGAAACTGTCGCCGCTCGGCGTCAACTTGCCGTCATCGATACGCATTGCTGAGAACACCGCGCGCTCAACATTCGCTCTGCCTGAAAACGCTTCAGGCGAGGCCCAATTGCGCATAACCACACCGTTTGCGGTTGCCAGATCACGCTCCCATTGAGTTGCGGTCATGGCGTCCGGACCACGCCGGTAAACCAGCGTGACATTGCGCGCACCAAGACATTTGGCTTGCACGGCGGCATCAATGGCGGTATTGCCGCCGCCAATAACCACAACATCATCGCCAACCGGGACACTCGATTTGTCCTCCGCCACGCGAATGTTTTCGATAAACTCAAGCGCGTCGCCAACCCCGGCGAGGTCTTCGCCATTAACGTCAAGGCCACGCGCTGTGGTCAGCCCGGCGCCAATGAACACCGCATCATAGGTGCCGCGAAGGTCATCAAGCAAAAGATTGTCGCCAAGCACCTTGCCGTGCTCAATGCTAATGCCGCCTATGGCGAGAAGAAACTCAACTTCGGCCTGTGCAAAATCATTCGCCATTTTGTAACCGGCAAGGCCATATTCATTAAGCCCACCAGCCTTAGGCTTTGCTTCAAACACAACCACATCATGGCCAAGCATTGCAGCGCGATGGGCAAAGGATAGCCCCGCCGGTCCGGCGCCGATTACCGCCAGTTTACAGCCTGACAATGGCGCGCGCGCAAAAGGGTGAGAGCCGCCTTTCGCCATCAAGTGATCGACGGCATGGCGTTGCAATTCGCCGATCTTCACCGGCGCGCCTTCCGTATGGTGAACAACACAAACCTCTTCACATAAAATTTCCGTCGGACAGGCCCGCGCGCAGGCGCCGCCCATAATATTTGCCAACAGGATGGTTTGCGCAGACCCGTCGAGATTGCCGGAACGAATCTGGTGAATGAATTTCGGAATGTCGATGCGTGTCGGGCACGCATTCATGCAAGGCGCATCATAGCAATAAATACACCGGCCAGCCTCAACAACAGCCTGGGCGCTATCCAGCGGCGGATGAAGGTCGTCAAAATTGTCGGCGATATCGCGCGCATTCAATCGCGAATGTTCGGTGGTAATTTTGAAATGCTTCACCCGGTAAACCTGCTCCGTTAAGTACTGAACCGAAAGGGATTAAGCCTAACGCAAACCGCACCACCCATACAACGGCGCCAATAAACGCCAAATAGAACCGGCGGTAGCAGCGCTCGCAACCTGGCGAGCTAGACCTTTTATAAGATTGTGCGAAAATCGCAATCACTTCCTTGCGATTGCGCAATTCCTAGAGCATTTCCGGATAAGTGTGCGCCGTAGCAAGAAGGAAACACGGCGAACCTACGACCGGGGTCGGCTCAATATAGCGGATGCCCAACCGGAGCATACCGGTTTGGGGTGGTCACGAAATCTTTTCAATATCGCTCATGATCGAGCCCAACAGGCGCTCATCCGTTGTCAATAATTCCTGCTTAAGCGCGGCCTCTGGCGCAATCACGCGATAGAGCGCCACCTTTAACGCAACTTCCTGCACGCTATCAGATGAATGTTCTGCAATCGCGTCACTGAGTTCGCTCAATCGCTCCAACGCGACACTGCTATCTTCAATATCTGTCGCGGTTTCTATTTCGGTCGCGATAGTCAACTGCTCAATGAAGGGCGTGGCTTCTTCAAATAGGCCCTGCACATTCGAGCTCTCGCCGTCAGTGTTTGCGCGCGCCTTATGGGAATATGCGGGTTTACCTTGATGAAGTTCAGGCATTTTCGGATTTCTTCCTCGGTTTCGAACCGTCGCCATCTTATAGAGTGTAAAATTTCGACACGCGCAACGACGCCCATTCTAGGTGTCCGGTAAACAAAATCCTAAACTGGTGTAAAGTGGTTAATAAAGTCTATAGGCCGCAGATAGATATTTTTAGTGGTCTGGCCACAACGCTTTGACGTCTTCGTGCCGAAATGGTCAGAGTAAGACAGGGTCTTGCAACGAGCTAATCTTCACTGCTTTCGACTTTTCAAAAGCCCCCAGGCGACCTGTTCCGATTGAGCATCGCCCGGCGCTTGTCGCCATGGTAATATCCAGCGAATGGTCCGCCTTGTTGGTGAGGGGAATGATCTGACCGACCTCAAGTTTGGAAAGCTCAGACAGAGTCGCCTTATATCGATCAAGAACAATATCCAGTTCAATATCGCTCTGGTTGATATTGGCTTCCATTTCCTTACGCCAGCGTGAGTTATCGTTGTCGACAACCGTACGCTTACGAACTGTCGTTAATAAACCTCTACACTCTAGAAAATCGGTCGGTAAGTGCATCGTGACAACGCCTGGAGCCGCTGTCTCTTCAAAAGCCAGGTCAAACGACAGGTTGATAAAAGCAGCCTCATGTTGGCTGGTTACCATATCCGCTTCTATGCCGGTCACATCCACCGGATGCAACACCCCTTCACGACGGAAGCCCGCATCTTCAGGAGGAATTACGCATAATGGCGCCAAAAAACTGTCAACCGTTGGCCTGGCAAGGGCAATATCAAGGTCGGTCGGGCATGCGCCTTCTTCCGGAGGCGTGAAGTCACCGCCCAACAAGCTTTCACTTAACGACGCCGTAAAGCCTGGCGCCAGCGTCACAAAAATCACCTGGTCTGTGTCCGCCACAACCGCACCGTAAAGTGGAGCACCTTCCGGCAACTCCCCCAACGTCAGCTGGCCGTCGGCCATGCAAGCATCCATGTTCACCAGCGCGACGGGCGCTTTCGTAGCCTCGGAAATTGCCGCAACGCACGCCTCGACAAGCCCAGACGCAAGTTCCTCAAGGCGAGGAAAGATTGAAATATCTATACTCGCACTTTCGATCTTTTTTGACAGCGTCGCGGCCTGCTTCTGCGTCATTCGCAGTAACCTTTTTAACATCCCGTAGAGCGCAGAGTTAGCGTTGAATTTATTTATATTTTGCTAACCTTAACGGCTTTTCGCGGCTTTGGTGTTAGCCCGAAATTAACACGCAGTTGGTTAAATTGTCGCTCCTTTGTAGCGTAACCAATCCCGGCGTCCTGTGAGTAGCTCCGAACCAACAATAATCATCAAAAAGGTGAAGAAGGTTACCGGCGATGGCCATCATGGCGGCGCCTGGAAGGTGGCCTACGCCGATTTTGTAACCGCGATGATGGCCTTTTTTCTGCTCATGTGGCTGCTCAACGCGACCACGGAAGACCAGCGCAAAGGCCTTGCGGATTATTTTAACCCTTCCATCCCTATCAGCCCGATGTCTGGAGGCGGCACAGAACTCTTGGAAGGCGCCACCATATTCTCCGCAAAAGCCGAATCGAACGCTAAAACCAAACGAAAAAAAGAAACTCAGTCCACCGCAGAAGCCAATGACAGTGGGGCCCAAAAGCCAGATAATAAATCAACATCCCAGGCCTTAAAAGAGGAAGAAACGCGTATTCAAAGCGCCCAACAGGCCGCATTGGAAGCGGTTGAGGAAGATCTTCTCAGTCAAATCGGCGGCGATCAAACTGAGGGTTTAGCGAGCCATATTCAATTGCGCGTAACCCCCGAAGGGCTGGTTATTGAACTCATAGACACAAATGACAATCCACTATTTAACGTCGGCTCAACAAAAGCATCGCCCATAATGGTGCTGCTTTTGGACGTTGTCGCACAAAGCTTGTCGTTGGTGAAAAACAAAATTTCTATTGTGGGGCATACTGACAGCCTGCCATATTCTAGCGGGCGCGACTACACAAATTGGGAACTTTCAACAGATCGCGCCCATGCGGCACGGCGTTTAATGATCGCCGCAGGATTGCCGACGACGCAAGTCAACGAAGTCGCCGGAAAAGCCGACAGTGAACCCTTGGTTGAAGATCGGTTTGCTGCGCAAAATCGTAGAATATCCATCACCATACTCAAGTCGTAGCGACCCGCTTCGCCTAAATCGTGGAGATCCGCTTCACCGATTATGAAAATTTTAATCACATTGACCGATAGTCCGAAAGAACTTGGTTAACAATAATGCAAATGTGAGTTGTAGTTATGGGTCTTTCATCTTCTCTGAACGCTGGCGTCAGCGGACTAGCCGCCAACGCCACAAAATTGGCCACAATCTCGGACAATATCGCAAACTCAGCGACATTCGGATATAAGCGGGCAAACACGGAATTCTCGAGTTTGGTTCTGCAACAAGGCGCCGGTAAGTTTTCTGCTGGCGGCGTTAGGGTAGCGACCTTTAAAGATGTATCCGCCCAAGGGGCGTTGATTTCCACCAGCAACAGCACAGATATTTCGGTTTCCGGACGCGGCCTGCTTCCAGTCACCAATCTCGCCGGAGCGACTTCAACAACCGGCGACCGGCCATTGTTTTTCACATCGACCGGGTCATTCGCGGCCGACAAAAATGGCCTTCTTCGTACATTGAACGGTAATTTTCTTATGGGTTGGCCCGCTGATCCCGATGGCACTGTAAACGTTCCCACCCGCACCAGCGCCGCTGGGCTGGAGCCGGTTCAGGTAACTGCAAACCAG
>JAJFJH010000371.1 GCA_021774155.1 Nitrosomonas sp. | reverse complement strand
TTTTTACCGTTACTTTCACTAAAAAAGGTAAAAGTACACATTGCAAAACAAAAAATCCTGACCCGAGCTTGTCTTTATTAGGAAAAACTCACATTCGTTGACAAAAATGATGTCGTCTGGGTGATTCGTGCAATATTGGGGTTAGCCCAGCAAGGAACACCCATGAATGTGTTGCAGGAACTCGGTGGCTGGGAGTCCGAAGAGGTGGTGAGGCGGTATGCTCACCTATCAAAACCACAGCTTTTGCAGCATGCCGAACTGATCTCTAATGTCTTTATTGGCACAAATTTGGCACACCCAAAGAAAAAAGAGGCCAGAGAAACTCTCTAACCTCTTGATTTAATGGTGGAGCACAAAGGAGAATTATCGAACCAAATTTTCTCCATATTATCGGAGTGGGAGGCGGTACTACAAGGATTAAACAAAGATATTTCGCAACAAGGTATTCCCGAGCTTGAACTTTAAATAAATTCATTTGGAATTCGCTAAGTTTTTAGCTATCAAATGTTTTTCTTGGGCTTGGAGTAAATATCTTTTGAATATGTTGCAATTTATCAGACCAACAAGGCATTATGGGAGGGAACTATGTGCGGAAAGAATAAAGATGGAAACGTAAAATTAACAGGCACGGAAATATTTAACGATAATGTGGGTCGGTTTTACATGTTAATCGACACCCTATAATAGTTAACTTGGTAATACCAATGATATGATAATTACCTCTTAAATTCTCCTGCTTAGAACTTAAACAGTACGCATGAGTTACATGGTCATTTTTCAACCAGCGCAACCAATTTTTTCAAGTCAATTTTCGACTGGTACCGACACATTAAGTTTGAATATTCACAAATGGCCACCACTCACAGCGGGCCGCTGCGTATCTCCTCAAAGCGTGCTCTATAGATGCCACTGTAGTATTGCACAAATACGCAAGCACCCTATCGCTGCAAAAATCTGCTTCAGGGTATTGCTGATTGATCAGTTGAAGATTGACCGACAAACTTCCATCGCTGATTCGCTCTAAAGGGCTTTGATTGGCGAATATTTTCGGTATGATTCGACGCTCATAATTTAACTCGGAGCAATAAGAATTATCCATGCATAGCTGGCTGCCTTGTTCGAGCGAAGTAGTTTCTGCAAGGATTTGCGAAAGCCTGTTGTGCCTGTAGAGGCGCTCGATTTCGCATGTCCAGATAGCCGACTGTTGGCTTGACACCTCCACTGCTTGCTGCTGAACGCGGGCAATGACTTTTCCTCTAAAGCCCATGAGCGAGGCGATAAACAAGGCATTAACATCAGAGTGCAACTGACGACATTTTATAAGCCTCCAAATCAATTTATCAATATCGATTTCTCTTTTCTGACTTCGAGTGGCTCCAAGGCTTTTGCAAGCATTTAACGCGTTAAGAGGATCGATTTCACCGTCCAAGCCGATTCCGGCAACGTGAATGACGCTCTTCGGTGAGACCTGAAACAATGCTCCGAGTCCAATCGCATCTAGAAGCGGACTGCGAAGTTGGTCGGAGGGAAGAGATGCTAAAACGTCTCCACCCACATCCACGCCTTCCCAGTCCTGAGAACCAGGATAGATACGCTGGATCTCGCGTAATTGGTCGGCAATCCCAGACACGCCGTTCGATACATCAAGCCCGATAAAGGCGATCTCGGGAAATTGGTTAGCCAGAACAGCCAACGTTGGCTGGTTGCCGTTCGGCAACCTGGTGTGGCTAGAGACTTGAGCGTGCCCAAGGGAACTTAAACCTTTTACGCAGGTGAGTTCAGATGGTGCCCGAGGGCCCGGTTGAGGATCGAGCGTGTACTTCTCCCAAATCACGCTTGCGACAATTGATCTTTTTCCACCAGCGATTCTCGTTGCGCAAATCGCATCGCCTCCCCCGCCAACGCCAAAAAGGTATTTCATGCCAGGACCTCATGACAAAGATCAAGGCTTCCAGATCTGTCATGCAGAAAACGTTCCACACTGTCGTTTTCGATCCAAAGCACCCGGCATTCGTCACTTTCCGGCAGAATCACAAGGGGCACCCCCCTTTCAACTAGTTTGGAAAGGTCGGTGCAGCAAACTACGTCTTCCCTTACAAGTCGTAGCGGGTCTATTTGTTCGAGGGCCTTTGTCAAAGAATTGGAAACAGTCCGTAGGTTTGGCAGGGAAACGTGGTCGTAGGTTATAGCGAGTACACACTGCGAACTAAAACCTCTGGAGCTAGGTGCGAGTCGGCTTGTAAACACTATCCAGCTTTCGTGCGGTGTTTCTAAGAGAAGGTCTAGCAATGACGATGTGTTGATCGACACTCGCGCAAATAGATCACGAACCTGTGCGATCGACACAACCAATTCACGATTGCAGCAACTGTTTCGGATGACATCTTCACACGACCTCGGTTGCCCGAGCCCGGCCTTCCTCGCATTACTAAATAGCCGAGCATCAACTAGCACTTGAGAAACTAGGCTTGAGGCTCCGTAACCGAAAACATCAATGCAGCTAAATTTGCAAGCGTCTGTGAACTTGTGTTCAACCTCAAAAAACACATCGGTATCTTTCGTAAAAATCCTTGGCGATGCTTCTTGAATTAGATGCCGTTTTCGTATTAAGCGATCAGCGTTACATAGATGAGTGTTTCTTTCCTCGGGGGCCTTGAAGTGCTGAGAGTATTCGGAGAGATTTACGGTTACCCCACTTCGCAGTTTTTCAAACAGTTCTGCAGCAGCCGCATCGCGGTCAACTGCATTAATTTCGCGAAACGAAATGCCGTCAATTCCTGCAAGATCGAATGCATCGAACGGGCCACTTCCAAGGATGGTCGCAGTCTGAAACGGAGCGAGCAGCGGTTTCAGAACCGCAAAGGTTGCCAAATTGCGCCCTGGATAGGAAAAAGTAGAGACGCCGTACTCTGCATGTTTATCTTTCATGAATCTACTCGATCAAATAGTCGTGTTGGCTTGAATTGAAATCTCTCTGCTTCTTTGTCCAACTCTCTTCATTCGGCATTGTTTCCAAAATTTGTGAGGAAAGCCTTGCAAGGTCCTCTGTATTGCCCTGAATGCAATCGTACAAATCCATTGCTGCAGAGTCTGTAAGATCGGCGAGCACGTCTGCCGATGCCAATGCAATAAAGTCTGGTGCCACGAGTTTGTCAACAAGTTCTTTGCAGAAGACCTTCTTGCTTTCTTGAGCTGCCAATTTTTCTTTACAGCGTTTTATATGCAAAGGCAGGCTAGAAGTGTTCGCAGAAAACAAGTCGCACAGGTAGTGGTAGATCGTATTGATAACCGATTTTCTGGAAGGTGATGGTTCATATGCGTCGAGAGATGGATAGACAACCTCCTCAAAGTACAGGAAAAGTAGATCTCTAGCGGCGTGAACATCTTGTGAATAAATAATTCGTGGTTCTTTGTCGCATGTCTTTGCAACAATGTCTACTAAAAAATCAACCGTCGAATCAATGATATTTCTCAGAAGAATCTTGGTTCTTGTGGGTTCATCGGCACAAAGCAAGGTTCTAAACTGTGCTTCAGTTGGGTCATCAAACTGTTCCGAATGACGTTTTATGAACGCAGAAGCCGCTGCTGGCGAAACGAGATCACCTCGACCGATTGCCCTGAGATCTGCAATGTCATGATTGAGGTACGCGACTGCATCAGCGAGCTTTACTGCTTGGGCTTCAAATGATCCCCTTTCTCCGTTCACCAAAATTTGTTGATAGACTTGGAAAAATGTACGGTCGTCACCAAACCAGCCGTGCCGGAGAATGCCCTCACGAACTGCCGCCGTCAAATTCAATCCGGTGGTTCGCTCATACAGAGAAACACGTTCTGCGTACGCACACTCTTCCGTAGTGCGAACGCCGTGGGCAGCATGATGGAAGCCGCCTTGGTTTTTTAGTAAATCACGAAGTGCCGCCTCTCCCGTGTGTCCGAAAGGTGTGTGTCCTAAGTCGTGACCAAGAGCTATCGCCTCGATTGCAACTAAATTCAGATTTAGTCTCCTGCCGATTGTCGTAGCGTGCTGAAAGACCTCCAGTGTGTGCGTAAGCCGTGTACGGGTCGTAAACCGCGATGCCGCTGCCGGCGTTAACATTTGCGTTTTTCCTGCTAGCTTTCGAAACTGTCGGCTCTGCAGAATACGATCGCGATCATGTTCGAAAGGAGAACGCTCTGAACCGGCAATGAAAATGTAGTCGGTGGCAAAGTCACGCAAAACTGACTGGTTTGATGAACCTTGTGAGTGAATTGCAAATGGTGAAAGCAAACTCTCAATGTCAGCTATTGCTTTTCTGTCATTATGAACTCGACCACAAGGGAACGACCGCATCACTTATGTTCTCCTCAGTTAGGCGGCGCAATGATGTGGCGTACAGTTCGATCCGGGAACACGCCCTCTACTACATGCGTTTGCACCTCTGCTGCATTTGTCTCATCCGACAGGTCCTTTATGTGCACAGAGTATGCGTACAGGTTACCTTGTTCGAGTGGACGAAAACGATGAACGAAGCGGCCATCGAACTCAAGTTCCGCGAAAGCTGGACCGTCGAGCTCAAACAGCTCGAGAGGCCCTGTCGCGGTCATCAAGGTCATGTCAATTGGGAATACTTCAATCGTGAACCCTTTGTCAGCAAAAAATAGAATTCTCCGATGGCTTAGGTACGTGTTCGAACTGCTGAAATTATGGTAGTGAAATTCGTGATTCTCGAAACACTGAAGCCACCATGCACTTCCAATTCTAATCGGACTATCATGCGGGCTTTTTGAACGATCGCCTTCTTCGAAACTGTTTAATTCGCCTAAATCTGTTGTCATTCCATATGCTTCGTTCAACACGGTTCCCAACGTTCCTTTAGATTCAAGCACGTCAACAAACCTAGCTCCAACTTCCATCATTGCTACGGCTGCTGACTCCGAGAATGGAAAGCGGGTGATAGTTGCGTATAGACCTTTGCCCATTTTTTGTCTCCAAGAGTGTATGCTATTATGATCTTCGAATCTGGCTTTGATCTGTACTATGGCGAAAGTAGCGTGGCTTTTGCCCACCATGCAACGGATGTAATACCCGCACAGTAAACAATGAACCATGTCTCCATCCATCGCCATGCATTTGAGAGTTGCGGAAGTTGACGCACTTCTTCTCCGGTTAACTCATTCGCTAGTTCGGATTCTTCTTTACGGTAGCTGTACCAACTACACATACAGCTGATCATGTTGATGATCATGTAGACCGATAGAAACGTCCAGACAAGAAGGAGGAAGTGTATCGAGTCGGCGATATCAGAGTTTATTGCATCCACTTTGCTCTGCATAACCCTAATTCCTGCGGCGATCCCCGCAATGGCCGTGATCAACGCATGGTAGATCGCCAACGACCGATAGACCGTGTCATTCAAGAATTCCTGGCGTCGGGTGATTGTTTCCAGGCGTAGAGTGCGATATTTTTCAATTTCCATCAACGTCTCCAAGTGGAAGAAATGCGAGCTCTTTCGCATTAACGCAAGAAAGCTGATATTTGGTTAATTTTATCGGGTGTACGGTTGGTTTTAACGCAACTATCTTGCTAATGTGACAGAGCTCCAAATAAGTCAACATCTTGTTCAGTATTTTGAATTATAGTAATGAGTATCTGACATAAGAGCAAACCAAGGACGAGCAAAAATAATTTCAACTTGAGTAGATTCCTTGTTCTCATATCTGAATTTAATGTTCATACTGTGTTTTGACATCTTCAATTTTAATGTTTATCGTCAATCATCAGTCGCGTCGTTTTTTGGTGTTGACTGTATGAGCTTGCAGCAATGCAGGGTAACACCACTATAGCAGATTTACACAAGAGTGAGCTTTATGGGATATCTTCTCAATGCTTAAATGTTCATAGCCCTTCCATTTCCCGAATAATAGAAGCAAGCCGCTTATTGTGGCGGCTATGTCTAAAGCGCCTAAAACCACCTATTCACCGTTAAGTATCCGTCTCAGCCCACAAGAATGGAAGATCGTGCGGGAGGGAGCCGCAAGTCTGGGCATGTCTTTGAGTGGATATGCCCGTACACAAATACTTGCCGAACAAACCACGCCCCGCCGCACACGTGGGAAAGCTCCGGTTAAAGATCATATAGCTTTGGCTCAAATCTTATCCTATATCGGGCAATTGCGATGGGCGTCGAACCTTAATCAATTGGCAAAGGCTACCAATCAAGGACTTTTAATCCTAACACCGGAAATCAAAGCCGTCATTCTGGAAGCGTGTGCAGATATACGCATGATTAAAAATATGCTGATGAAAGCGCTGGGCCTGAAAAGAAATGACCGATGATCCTGAAAGCGTCACAACGCGGTGGAGCCACAAGGCTTGCCGCTCACCTTCTCAATACACAAGATAACGAGCATGTCGAAGTCCATGAAGTCAGCGGATTTATTGCGGATAACCTGCAAGATGCTTTTCAAGAAACATCTGCCATTGCCAAAGGCACACGGTGCCGCCAGTTC
The DNA here is from genome assembly GCA_021774155.1 of Nitrosomonas sp. Classification (GTDB taxonomy): domain Bacteria; phylum Pseudomonadota; class Gammaproteobacteria; order Burkholderiales; family Nitrosomonadaceae; genus Nitrosomonas. Next base: position 1,450 of record JAJFJH010000371.1, on the reverse strand, counting down.
TTCTTTTCCGTAAGTCTTAATCCACCTGAGAACGTGCCAATTTCTGCTTTTGAAGATGCTGCAAAAAGAATAGAACAAAAAATGGGCCTCGAAGGCCAGCCCCGCGTGATGGTCTTTCATGAAAAAGAAGGCAGACGCCACGCGCATGTGGTCTGGAGCCGCATTGATGCAAAAACCATGACCGCCATTAATCTGCCATTTTTTAAAAATAAGCTGGTTGAGTTGACCAAAGAACTTTATTTGGAACATGGCTGGAATCTACCGAAGGGCCTAATCGACAAGTCCTTGCGCAACCCACTTCATTTTACGCGGGAACAATGGCAACAAGCCAAAAGACTGAACCAGCGCCCAGAAACGATTAAAAAAACACTCAAAGAATGCTGGAACATATCGAATAACAAACAAACATTTACACAAGCCTTGAAGCAACACGGTTATTACCTCGCCAAAGGTGACAAGCGCGGCTATGTTGCAGTTGATTGGCGCGGTGAGGTGTACTCGTTGTCGCGTTGGTTAGATGTCAAAACCAAGGATTTAAAACAACGATTGGGTGATAACGCATTATTACCTGCTGTTGATGAAACAAAAGCAGCGATTGATAAAAAACTGGTTCAACGCATTACTCAGTTTTTAGAGGAGGATACAAAAAAATATCATGTACGCCTAACACCCCTTCTCACGCAACGCGATAATATAAAAACCCGCCACCAAGAACAGCGCAAAACGCTTGCGGATGAACAGGCACAGGCACAACACCAAGAAGCAGCCGAGCGACAAGCCAGTTTTAGAACAGGATTGCGTGGTTTATGGGATCGTTTCAATGGAAGAAGCAAGCACCTCAAGAAAAACCATGAGATCGAGATTTATCAGGCGCATATCCGCGACCGAAAAGAAAAAGACCAGTTGATCACGCAACATTTACAAGAACGCCAGCAATTACAGCAAATACTCAAGCGCCTCCGTGTGCAGCAGCAAGAAGACATTCAACAACTGACGAACACTGTATTTTCCAACTTACCAAAAGACAAACAAGAAAAAATCCTCTGCGAATTTAACAAGGTGCAGACACAGATACAGGCGCAGTCACAGGCTCGAGGTTTTGATTTAGAGATGTAGTTGGAAAAATTTGTTAAACATCGTCGTTTGAGATTGATTGAACCGTCAGGCCAGAGTGCAAGGCATGGCGCAGCCATCGTTTGGTGTCAGGTGATACGGTGGGCAAAAGTATTATTTTTACCTTCTCCGGCTGTATGGCTAGCCCCAATATTGCCTGAAAGGAAGTGGCAATTCCCTTTTAATCTTTTATAATTCAGTTATCTACACTGCATAAAAGAAAGGAATTGCCAGTGACAAAGTGTACGCAAGAATCATTTAATTTTCCAGACGTAAAAAGGCGTTCAGTTGAAGTAAATTTCCAAGGAGGCGATATCACTTCAGATGGCGGCGTATT
>JAJFJH010000038.1 GCA_021774155.1 Nitrosomonas sp. | reverse complement strand
TTCTTGACTTTTGAGGGGACAAGACCCCTGAAGCTTTTTTGTTACGAGCGCACCTTCTGGCACGACAAATCCTTATCTCTTGTAATGCAACACTGGCAGCAAAAAACTAGAGTGAGCTTTATGCATTATTGAGGAAGGTTTTTAACGAACTTGCCAGAAGTGAACCTGATAATCATGAGCGCAGAAATGCTTTGGCATCATTTGAGAATATTGAAAGAGAAATACTTTAAGAATTTAATGGTATTGATTCAACGTAGACCATGAATAAGCGTTTATTTGACAAAGAATTACTCTTTTTTGTCAAAACGTTTTATGTATCCCGCAGGATTGTTTTCAAGTAGCAGAACAGAAATGGCAAAATCATATTGTTCCGAAAAAACAACCATTTCTTGACAATCCTCATTGAACCAAACTCCTGCAGGTAACTTTAAACCCTCTCTTTGATTTCTAGTTGTAATTAGACCTGCTGCTAATGAGTTTTCTGGTACTGGTATTGGAGGCCTGTTGGATGTTTTAAAATATATTCCAGAACGGTAAGCTGGCTCGCTCGATCTTGCCCAAAGAATAAACCCATCTCGCGACACAACAATGACAGCACGTCGTTCCGTATATTCAATCCATCGTAATGTCGCAGCAATCAGCGAAACATCGTATCGGTCAGCACAATGGCCAATCATATCAATATCAATCCTCGCTTTAGCATCGATTTGCTGGCGGTAATCGTCCAACGGCATAAGCAAGTTAGCAGCAAACACATTGGCTTCATATTCAATCTGACCATAAGCAGAGTCCCAGCGCACCAAATCTTGTTCCCCGCACTCAATACCGTCTGGATGATCAATTCTGTGAAGGAGGTAATGACCAAATTCGTGAGCAAGCGTGTAATTAATTCGGCCTTTCGATTTCATCGAATCATTAAAGATAATGCCCCATCCTTTTTTACCTATTGGTGCTTTATATAAGCCGCCATCAAATTTCGGTAATGAAGCTCCCTTAATCAAAGTGATTGGATCATCAGGGTATTTATGAAGAGAAAAATCCAGCGCTAGAGTCTTCACATCGACAGGGAAGCGTTCTTGATCAGAAGAGTAAGCATTTAGAATATGAGTAAGTTGAAATGCCCACTTTTGCGGAGTCAATTTATCCTCGATCATCCTCATCCCATATATCCACAAATGATCTTATTTTGGACTTGGTCTTTTCATCCATTTGTTGGTATTTGCGATAGAATCTAGCATCAGTAGCATTTTCTAACGTGATACTCGCATGATCATCTAATAGATATTCAATTGTGACGCCCAATTGTTCTGCTATTTTTGATACTTTTTCAGCTGATGGTCTGGGGGGTGCCTTATTTTCCAACTCCCATATATAGCTTTTACTGGAATCCGTTAATTCAGCAAGCTTTTCCAGAGTATATCGTTTCTGTTCTCTAAGCTCTTTGATTTTCACGCCCAATGTTGTTGCCATATAAAATTTCCCATTTAAAATAAAAGTTCTGTATTGACATACATTCTAACCTTGACTTCCGGAAAATACCATGTTTTAATTCTGTTCAGAATACCGAACATAATATATTTCTATTGAGGTACTTAAATGTCTCGCAATCATGTAGATCACAATGACGTAGCAAAATTCGCTCAGGATAAGGTCAATTTACCTAAAGCAAAAGCCGATGAGTACCGTGCTCAGGCAAGACGGTTAAGAGAAAAACTGGAAGGCCACCTAAAAGAACATCCTGATTTTTCATTGAAAAAGATGATGATTTCTGGAAGCTTAGCTAAAGGTACAGCTCTAAGATCGCTTAATGACATTGACGTATCATGCTATGTTCAGGGTGCCGATGCCCCTGCAGATATATCAAAATTGTTGGAATATATTGCTGAACGACTTAGGAAAGCATATCCAAACCTTTCTCCTGATCAAGTTACCCCGCAGACATATAGCATTTCAGTATCTTTTAAAGGTTCTGGACTTGATGTGGATATTGTTCCCATTCTGTATTACGGCGACGATAATTGGTATGGCAACCTTATCAGCCAAGACGATGGTTCATTTTTGAAAACAAGCATCCCCTTACACCTCGACTTTATTAAGAAACGTAAGCAGGCTCATCATCAGCATTTTAGCCAAATTGTCAGGCTTACAAAATTCTGGGCACGGAAAGAAAAGCGCGAAAAAGAAGGCTTTCGGTTCAAATCTTTTATGATAGAGATGATACTTTCGAAACTCTGTGATCAAGGCGCAGACTTTTCTGACTACCCAGAAGCTCTTCAAAGTTTCTTTACCTACATTGCTACGACCAATATGCGAGAGCTAATTATTTTTAGTGATTATTATGCTCCAAGTACAGCAGGAGCAATAACCACCCCTGTAAAGATTGTTGATCCAGTAAATGCTGGAAACAATGTAGGAAGTCTCTATACAAATGCACAAGCTGACATGATTGTTGAAGCTGCTCTTGATGCTGGTGATGCAATAGATGCAGCACTTTCAGCAACTACTAAGCAAGATACGGTGCATTACTGGCAAAAAATTTTCGGGTCATCCTTTCAGGTGTGAGGTAAATATGAGCTATAGCTATACAGCAACAGAAACATCAACTTTTACGGCAACGCATGCAAAATATATAGCAGCAAAGGTTGCGACCGACTTAAAGCGTATGCAACGTTTTTATGGAAAGCCATATGACAGCTCTATAGATAACTTTGAAAGCGAAGTTGTCGAGCTATTGAAACACGGGTATCTGAAAAAAGTTTCTTATGGTTTCAAAAGAAATGGAGACTGGGTCGAACCGACACTAATATACACTGCCAGCGAGCTTAGTGTTTCGGTCAATGATGATCCGGGGAAAATTCGACCCGGAAAAGACATATCTGGAGCAGCATTTTATAGTTTTCTAGAATATTCAGCAGCTTGGTTTTTACTTCCAGATGAAGAAAAACAATCATTTGAAAATAGCCTTCCAATACAGCGTGGAACGGGAAATACACCTGGCATTAGTGGTTACTTGGACAATGATCGAACATACTCTTCGGGAGGAAGAGCATTGTCACGTTCAAGTGTAAGGAGCTATTTATGAACACATCACCTTCGATTGATGAACTTTTTGAAAAACGTATTTCATACCCCGACTTTGAAGCCCAAGAACGCTTAGGCCAATTAGTAGGGTTGGACGAACAAATCAGCCGACTTTCAAAAATAATAGGTTTGCTGGTGAACTCTAAAGGCTTGGAGAACTGGGCAAATAAATATCATCAGGGCGCAAACCAAGTTATCAGTATGATTTTAAGACGACCACCTTTGATAGTTTTGGCAGGTGATGTAGGATCTGGAAAATCAGAGCTGGCCGAAACCATCGGTGATGCAGTAGCGCGGCTGGAAGATATTGATGTCTCACTTCTTCCTTTAAGCCTCTCCAGTCGCGGTCAAGGACGTGTTGGTGAAATGACACAACTTATATCAGCTGCATTTGAATACACTGTATCAGAAGCACAGAAGCTAAAATCCAGCTCAGGAGCTTCGCGCGGGGGAATAATACTACTTATTGATGAGGCTGATGCATTAGCGCAGTCCAGAGAAGCGGCACAAATGCACCACGAGGATAGAGCTGGTGTAAATGCTTTTATTCGAGGAATTGACCGCATTGCCAATGGCAAGCTACCTGCCGCTGTGATTATGTGTACGAACCGTATCAACGCACTTGATCCTGCAATAAAAAGGCGTGCAGCAGATATTCTTACTTTTTCCAGACCCAATGAAATCCAAAGATCAGCAGTTTTAAACAGCCCACTAAATCAACTTGGGTTTACACAAGACCAAATTAATTTGTTGGTTAAAGTGACCGGCCCAATTGGAGAGCGTAAATACGGTTTTACATTTTCCGATCTCACTCAACGACTTATCCCGGCTATTGTGCTTGATGCATATCCTCATCAGGCCATTACATCAAAAAGAGCATTAGAGGTTGCTCAAATGATGGAACCAACACCACCATTTCAGGAGCAAATAGTATGAGTAAGTGGTCGCTTTCTGAATTACTCAAAAGCCTTCATGAAGATATTGAACACAAATTATCTACCGTTCGAAGAACAATGGGTCATCCGGGAGCCAAAGGTGACGGTAGCGAGAACGTTTGGTTGGAATTGTTCAACACTTATTTGCCTAAAAGATACAGTGCAGCAAAAGCTTTTGTTGTCGATAGTAAGGGGGTATTTAGTGATCAGCTGGATGTCGTTGTTTTTGACAGGCAATACTCACCGTTTGTTTTCTATTATGAAGGGCAAACGATCATTCCTGCTGAGAGTGTATATGCGATTTTTGAAGCTAAGCAATCCATGAATTTGGAAATGGTGAAATATGCCCAAGACAAAGTAAGAAGCATTCGTAAATTGCATCGCACATCTCTTCCTATACCACATGCGGGTGGAACTTATGATCCTAAACCCTTAATTCCTATAATTGGTGGCATATTAACATTGGAAAGCGACTGGAACCCTAAATTAGGTAATCCACTTATTAGTCAACTAGAGAGTAATCTTAGCGAAGGGTTACTCAATATAGGTTGTGCTGCAAGTCATGGGTATTTTTTTTACAACAAGGAAAAGGATACCTTCGAAATATTTGCAGAAAAAAAAGCCGCCACAGCCTTCTTATTCAAACTAATTTCAGAACTTCAATTTAGTGGCACAGTGCCAATGATCGATATTCAGGCTTATGGAGAATGGCTACTTAAGAACTCTTAGCTAAACCAGACAAAACTTCACGAAAACTATTCAAGCCCGCCTCCAGATTTTCGATTATTTCTTCTGCCAGTTCATCTGGTTCAGGCAAATTTTCGAGGTCTGTAAGGCTCTTATCTTTCAGCCAGAACAGATCAAGGCTAGTTTTGTCCCGTGCCATAAGTTCTTCATAGGAAAATTTTCTCCAGCGGCCCTCGGGGTTATTTTCCTCATCCCATGTTTCTTTACGCTCATGACGGTTCTTGGGGTTATAGCACTTAACGAATTCCGCCAAATCTTCAAAACGTAACGGTTTCTTTTTCAGCGTATGGTGAATGTTCGTGCGGTAGTCGTAGTACCAGACCTCCTTCGTCCACGGGTTGGGGCTGGCTTCACGGTTATCGAAAAAGATCACGTTTGCTTTCACGCCGTGAGCATAAAATATGCCCGTCGGTAGCCTCAGGATCGTGTGCAGATCAGTATTATCAAGCAGTTTACGTCGGATCGTTTCACCTGCGCCGCCTTCAAATAGTACGTTATCAGGTACGACAACGGCAGCTCGGCCTGTAATTTTAAGCATGGTACGAATATGCTGCACAAAGTTGAGCTGTTTGTTTGAAGTCGTCGCCCAAAAATCCTGTCTGTTATAAGTGAGGTCTTCTCTGTCTTGCTCGCCTTCCTCGTTGGTAAAGCTCATCGAACTTTTCTTACCAAAGGGCGGATTTGCCAACACATAGTCAAAGCGCTGCCCTCCATCCGCCACCAGTGCGTCATTGGGGGAGACCATGCTTTCCCCATCAATTTCACCAATGTTATGAAGAAACATATTCATCAGGCACAGGCGGCGGGTATTGGCCACAATCTCGTTCCCGGCAAAGGTTTCATGTTTTAAGAAGGCTTTCTGGTCTTTATCGAGTGCATAGTTACTCGGGG
>JAJFJH010000370.1 GCA_021774155.1 Nitrosomonas sp. | reverse complement strand
ATAGTTTGTTTGCAGGTGAATCGCCTCTCGGTAATAAGCGATGGCTTCGGCTGCTTTGTTCATTTTTTGCAGTGTATTTCCAAGATTATTCAAAGCATGAGGGTAATTCGGCTGAAATTTTAGTGCATTACGAAAACAGGTGGCGGCTTCTTCTAGGCGATTTTGCGACAAAAGAATATTACCGAGGATGTTGTGAGTTTCAGCCCGGCTTGTATCAAGTTCAAGTGCGTGCCGGCAGGCTATTATTGCTTCCTCAGTGCAGCCCTGTTCCCACAATGCGTTAGCATAGTTGCCATGAAAATCAGCACGTAATGGATTGTTCGCAATTGCCTTAGTAAAATACTCATTGGCTAATTGATAACGTCCGGTTTGTGCATAAATAACCGCGATCAGGTGTAATGCATCGGGCTGGTTTGGTGTAATAGCACATGCTTTAAAACAGAATTCTTCTGCTTGCTGAAATTGTCCGGCCTGTTGGTAGCGAGCAGCAGTTTGTAGAATTGTTGATAGCGAGTGAATGGAAGTCAACGGAGTTAAGAGAACCTTATTTAATAATATGCGTAAGTTTTTGGCAAAAAACTAATCATTCAATATTGTGACTACACAATGATTGGGAAAGGAGAATAATTTGAAAAAGGTTCGATGGTGGTAAAATTCAACGAAGTCTCATCGTCGATACCAACAAAAGCATGACCGTCTGTGTCTTCAATGACACTATTTTCTATCTGAATGCTGTAGGTGGTGTCTGGAATCACATCCTCTGTTGGATTGATCGTTATCACACTATATGCAGCAGGTTGTACTGGAATAGTTTGTCTGACCTCAGAAAAAAAAGTGTCTGTCATTGTTTGAAATTCAACCTGATTGGCGTCATCAATGGCAATATTTCGAGTATCCGAGCCGTTGCTAATGATAATATCCCCACTGCCTGCAACGACGACTTCATCAAAATAAAGATAGATATTTTCGTCAATTTCAAAAAACGTCGAGTCATCCCATGGATAGCTTTCTGTCAGCAATGGGTTCGCGGTAGTGGTAAAAGTTGCCTCATCGATTCCAGCAAAGGCATTGCCCGCCGTATCAGTAATAATGCCACTTCCCATCTGGAAACTATAGGTAGTATCAGCAACCAGGTCTGTCGTGAGATTAATGGTAACCATGTTGTCATTAAAAGTGACCTGGCTGGTATCATCAATAGCAATCGTACGAGTCTCTTCACCGTTGCTTAGGATAATGTTCCCACTATTGGCTACCACTGTTTCATCAAAATGCAGCTGGATATTCTCGTGAGACTTAAATATTGCGTTGTTGAAGGGATTGCTGAAAGTCAACAGCGGGTTAGAGTCGGTTGCTGTGATGGTCGCATCGTCAAAACCGGCATAGGCATGACCGGCCTTATCAGTTATCGCACCATTGGCCAGCTGAACACTATAGCTGGTATTGGGAATCAAATCGTCAGTTGGATTAATAGTAACACCGTAATCTAAGCCTTCTTTGCCGAATGTTGTGACTTGGTTGGTATCATTTGTAGCGATAGTACGGGTATCTGAGCCATTGCTGATGATGATATCTCCATTCCCTGCGATGACTTCTTCATGAAAATTCAGTCTGATATCACCATCGGTTTTAATGGTCGAATTATTCTCTGGATTGCTGGAGATCAATATTGGATTAGAGTCGATGGTGGTAATGGACGCATCGCTGATGCCCGCAAAGGTATTACCCGCCGCATCCATAATTGCGCCACTGGCTATTTGCAGATTGTAAATGGAATTGACAACCAAGTCATCCGTAGGATTAATAGTAATGGATGTAAAGTCGAAACTGACTTGGCGGCTGTCATTGATGGCGATGGTGCGTGTGTCTGCACCGTTACTAATGATAATGTCACCGCTTCCAGCTGTAACAAGTTCATCAAAATAAAGGGTGATATCCTCATCAATAATTAAGGTCGAATTGTTTTCGGGATAGCTGCCGGTTAAAAGTGGCGCAGCACTGATGGTAGAGATGGATGCATCATTGATTCCTGCAAATGCGTTGCCTGCGGTATCTGCAATCACACCATTGTCTATCTGAACATTGTAGATGGCATTGGCAATCAGGTCTTCCGCTGGATGAATAGTAATGGAATCAAAATTGAAGCTGACTTGGCTGGTGTCATCAATCGCAATGGTGCGAGTATCTGAATCGCTGCTCAGCACAATATTTCCTGCTCCCGCTGCAACAGCTTCACCAAAAAATAATGTGATGTCTTCATCAATTTTCAATTGTCCGTTATTTATTGGATTACTGTCGATCAATAGTGGGTTGGAGGCAATGGTTGTAAAACTGAAATCATTCAGTCCTTGGTAGCCGTGGTCTGCATTGTCGGTAATGACACCATTTGCTATTTGAACACTGTAGGTGGTATTTACGGCCAGATCCGCTAATGGGTCAATGGTGACAGCGCCATACTCTGGATAATAATCTGGGTAAAACATAGAATTTCTGCTGAGATCATTAAAACCAGCGCCTAAAGGACTAAAACCAGGACTAAGCCCATAATAATAAGGAATAAAAATGGAAGAAAGCGTCGTGTTAAATGCAATCTGGTTATTGTCATTAATGGCGATAGTGCGAGTGTCTGTACCATTGCTAATAATGATATTACCGCTTCCTGCTGCCGCCAATTCATTAAACAACAGTTCAATATTGTCATCAACTTTAAGTGTCGATTTATTGTCTGGATTGCTAAAGACTAATTGTGGATTGGAGTTGATGGTGGTGAAGGCTGTATCGTTAATGCCTGCAAAGGGATTGCCTATTTTATCTACAATGACGCCACTGGCTATTTGAAGGTCGTAAGTCGTATCGGCAATTAGCTCTTCCGTTGGGTTGATCCTGACACTGCCTAACTCAAAGGTCACTTGATTGGTGTCGTCAATGGCTATGGTGCGCGCGTCTGAGCCGTTACTAATAGTGATATTCCCGCTGCCCGCTGTAACAATTTCATCGAAATACAACGTAATATCGTCATCAATAATAAATGCCGGGTTATTGTATATATCAGTGGATCTGAGTAGTGGATCCGAAGCAACGGTAGTGAACGTTGTATCGCTGATGCCGGCAAAATTGTGGCCGGCCGCATCCATTATTACGCCATTGGCTAGTTCAATGTTGTAGGTTGAATTAGCGACTAAATCCGTAGTTGGATTGATGAAAATACTGTGCGAGTCAAAAGTCACCTGACTGGTATCATCGATGGATATGGTGCGAGTATCTGTACCATTAGTGAGTAGGATGTCGCCATTTCCTGCGGTGACTGTGCGATCAAAAAATAGCTCGATATCGTTGTCAACTTTAAACCCTGGGTAATCCTCGATGTTACTGTAAGTCAATAACAGATCAGTGCTAATGGTGGAGAAGGTTGTATCATTGATGCTCGCAAAAGTATTGCCCGCCTCATCTTTAATTGCACTACTGGGAATCTGAATGCTGTAGATGGTATCGCCAAGCAAGTCTTCTGTTGGGTCGATCGTCACCATGTCTCTACTGAACGTGACTTGACTGGTATCGTCAATCGCAATGGTGCGCATATCCGTGCCATTACTGATTAGGATGTCACCGCTCCCCGCCACAATACTTTCATTAAAATATAAGTAAATATCGCGGTCTAATTGGAACTCAGTGCCGTCATTAGCAGGAAAGCTGTATGTCAGTTTCGGGTCAGAGGGAAATGCTGTGCTGAATTTTAGCGCGTTGGCTCCATTAAATCCTGCGTATGGATTGCCTGCTGTGTCCACAATCACGCTTTCAGGAAGTTGAACCGTGTAGTGTGTGCCAACAGTCAAGTCTGTTGCTGGGTTAATTGTGGCGACGTTTTCCTCGAAAGTGACTTGGCTGGTGTCGTCAACAGCAATCACTCGAGTATCTGAACCATTACTGATAGTAATGCTGCCGTCACCCGCTGATACATTTTCGTCAAAGGAGAGTGTAATACTATTGTCTGCTTGAAAGTAGTCCTGAAAGTTATATGGATTACTCTCGATTAATAACGGATCAGAGTTGGCGCTTGTGGTGAAATTAAGTGTGGTCGTATCATCAATTCCAACATAGGGACTGCCTGTTGCATCGGCAATAACACCGCTTGCCATCTGGATATTGTACGTGGTATCGGCGACCAGACCGGTCGAGAGATTAATGGTTACCTTTTCATGATCAAAGGTAACCTGGCTGGTATCGTTAATGGCAATAGTGCGAGTATCCGAGCCGTTACTGATGATGATATTACCATTGCCCGCGGCAACAACTTCATTGAAATTCAGCGTAATCTTTTGATCAAATTTGAATTTAGTTGCGCCATCAAACGGATCACTGTAAATCAACATTGGAGCAAAATTATTAACGGTATTAGTCGTTACCATGCGAAATACCCTTTTTTGGAATAAAGCAATTTAGTGCACAATAATGCACATCAAGGTCAATACCAGTCTGTGAGTTTTCTCACACTGTAATGGATTAATACTGAGCAAAGTAATAGCATAAATCACCACTATTCCCTGGCATTTCTCTTGACAAGAGAATGACCATTGCCAAGAGAAATGCCTTGTCAGTAACATTTAAAAATTAGCTGTATCCATAAATTTTAGCTATGCCAACTGTCAAGCCGATTCATCAAATAAGCGACGAACTGACTTCATTCTTGCTCAACAAAATCTTCGTAACTTTGTTTCAATTCGGACACGACGGCTTGTCTCGCATTGTATGCGATGTCGAAAAATTGCTCGCTACGCATGAAGTCTTCAAATGTGTCAATCGGCAAGATGGAAATGGTGACAACCTGAATTACATCCGGACGAAAACTGCATGTACCAACAAAGCATGAATCAATAGCATCTTCATACTAATGAGTCTGATGATGTTGTTGAAGGTTTTTTATTTGGCTTTGTACCTGCAATATTTACTAATTTTCTGAGGAGACTCTAAATAGCACGAGCAACTATTTTTAAGTTTTTTTCTGGCTAGTAAGCACAAGATATTTCTCTTGTAATTGATCTTTAGTCTCAACAACGTTAGGGTCGCCAATAATACAATCGACCGGACACACTTCGACGCACTGCGGCACATCAAAATGTCCAACACATTCAGTACAATGACTAGATTCTATAACATATATCTCCTCACCTTGAGAGATTGCATCGTTGGGACATTCTGGTTCACAAACATCACAATTGATACATTCATCAGTAATTATTAACGCCATTTCAACCTCTAAGATTGTTGTTATTATTCAAACATAACATCACATCGCTGTGCGATATAAAAAGAAACGGAAAAGTCTTATACAGAAAGAAGAAACTACAAAGATTAGGCTGTCGTGTCGGGCTATTTCTTAATTTTATAATTTAATTGTTTCGCTACTAGCGGATGCACAAAATTATCAACATCACCACCTAATATTGCGATTTCTCTTACCATGGTCGCCGATATGAACATATACTGTTCAGATGGCGTCATAAACAAGGTTTCGACATCTGGGTACATGCCACGGTTCATTCCTGCCATCTGGAATTCATATTCAAAATCGGATGCTGCACGTAATCCTCGCAAAATTATTCTGGCCTCTTGTTGTCGCAGAAAATTCATCAATAAACCTGAGAAAGGAATAACATTCACATTAGTACAATCAGCTAATACCTGTTGCGCCATGTCTACACGCTCATCCAATGTGAAAAATGGCTGTTTCCCACTACTTACAGCCACCGCAACCACCACTTGATCAAACAGACGCGCCGCACGTCTAACCAAATCTTCATGGCCACGAGTAAAAGGATCGAAGGTACCCGGGTATATGACTTTATCCATTTGCATTAGCCAATTCTAACAGTTGATAGTAAACTTTTCCCGATTGCTTGCTACGCAGAACTTGCCAACATTCATCAAGCACCAACAATTTCTCGCTCTCGACATAGATCAAGCCTGTCTCAGCAAGATGCGTAGAAAGCAAAGGTAATAATTCAGGCAGCAACCCCAACCGATAGGGAGGATCGAGAAAAATAACATCAAATAAACGCGCATCAGAATTAATAAACGTCATGGCATCCATCAATTTCAACTCAACTTGCGCTGCTTGTAATTGATCTGCACTAGCACGTAATGCCTTCAAAATGACGGTATCAGTCTCTACCATCACCACCTGCTTTGCACCGCGCGATGCAGCCTCAAACCCCATCACACCACTTCCAGCGAACAAATCCAAACAAGTCCTACCACTGAGATCTTGTCCTAACCAATTGAAAACTGTTTCACGCACCCTATCAGGCGTGGGACGTAAGTCCTTTTGATTTGGAAAAGTAATTATACGACTACGCCACTCGCCACCGATAATGCGAATTTTTCCTTTAATTGAAGCCATCAAAAATATGCTGGCTCTTTATTTCGCCGCACCAACGACAACCGTAACCATCCCTTCTGGATTAATGCGACGTTGAAACGCATCTATAACTTGCGCGACAGTAACCGCTTCAACCGCCTTGATATAGTCACCCAGATACGTTAATGGCAAATCATAAAATCCAATCATCGCAAGATAGCCAATAATCTTTTGATTGCTATCAATTCTTAATGGAAAACCACCAACGATATTCTGCTTAGCAGCGACTAACTCACTCTCAGTCAGCCCATTCGCAACAAATTCCTTTAAGACATCCTGTGTTAATTTAAGCGCCTCATCTGCCTGATCTTTTTTAGTCTGCAAACCTATTTGAAACGGGCCTTGCTCCTTAAATGGCGCAAAATAACTATAGACGCTATAAGCCAAGCCATGTTTTTGTCTTATCTCTTGCATTAACCGAGAAACAAAACCACCACCGCCAAGAATATAATTGCCAACGAGTAATGGAAAATAATCCGGGTCATCACGGCGTAAACCTGGATATGCCATGAGAATATGGCTTTGAGTCGCGGGATGTGCGATCTTCTTAATTCCAGCCTTAGGCAACTGCACAGGTGACAATAGAATATTATCAACCCCTGAAGACAGCTCTCTTGTTAAAGATTCAGCAATGCCCGCTGCTTCAATCCGACTTACATCACCCATAATAGCTATTACTGCATTTTTAGCCGTATAGTAGGTCTGATAAAACGCGACCAAATCTTCTCTTGTAACCTTTTCCAACACACCAATCTCACCAGAACCTGACAGCCCATACGGATGATCGCCATATAGCATCTCCATCAGTGCGCGACTGGCAATATAATCCGGCTTCATATTTGCCTCTTTAATCCCAGCAATGACTCGCCCACGCTCTCGTGCCAAAATAGACTCTGGAAACTCTGGGTGTTGAATAATTCGAGAATAAATATCCAAAGCTTGCGTACGTTCACGCTCACTGCTTAATGTACGTAATGAAAAACTTGCGCGATCTCGATCAAAACTACCGCTCTGCAACGCACCAACATCGGCCAATGCGGTTGCAATTTGATCTTCATTGAAACCACCCGCGCCCAAACTCATTAAACGTCGAGTCAAATTAGCATGACCGGACTTTTCTGGTGTGTCCATACTGCTACCCGCGCTGAAATCAATACTGATATCAAGTATGGGCAGATCTCGATTCTCAACAAAATAAACGCGGACACCCGATGACGTTAACCAGTATTGAATGGGAAGAGAAGCAAAAGTTATTTGAGCGTAAAAACCCAGTAACAGAAAAACCACTAAACGCATTAATTGCATAAAAACCTCTCTCTAACAGGCAACCAAAATTAATAACACCTACACGCTTTGAATCCAAAATAATGACATGCTCTTCCAATTATCTAAGGAACTACCAACAAATTCCAATCATATCTGGATTAAACCACACACTATTCTAAATACCATGACATGAACCATGTTAAATTACTATAGAATACCTTTCAGGATGATCGACACAAAATTAATACAGAATGAAGAAAATTCATGATTAACACTAGGCAAAATGAATGTTGAAATAACAAGTTCCAATTTTCAAATATTACTTATGAATATACCAGCACTCCTTCAACTTGATATTTTAGGACACAGTTAGCTCTTCAGTGTTACTGGTAAGACAAGTCTTGCAGACAATGATCATTCTCTTGTCAAAAGGCCTAAGGCCGCCAACGGAGCTGAAAATCTAACCTGTAGGGCGTTCACAAAATGTCCCGTCGCCGCGTTGCAGCACTTGCCAATGGAACAATCATTGTCTGCTTACTGCGCCTTGTTTTGACACATCTTATGAACGCTGTATCCTAAAATATCAAGTTGGAGGAGTGCTAGTGTTTTTTTAACAAAAAAGCAGTGCGATCTTTCAATTAATTTGGCAGAATGTAAACAGCCTAAAAACCTTTCTTTAAACGGGGATAACAAAAATGAAATATAAGAGTTTTCAAGAGTTCAGTGCATATGTTGCTGAACATAATCCAGTTCAACCAGAATTTATACAGGCTGTTAAAGAAGTCATGGAAAGCCTGTGGCCTTTTATTACCGAGAACCCACGCTATGCAGAACATGGTGTGCTAGATCGCCTAGTAGAACCTGAGCGCGTCATTATATTCCGTGTAGCCTGGGTAGATGATCACAACGAAGTAAAGGTCAATCGTGGTTATCGAATACAACATAGCTCTTCAATCGGTCCCTACAAGGGTGGCACACGTTTTCATCCGTCAGTAAATCTATCTATACTTAAATTTCTGGCATTTGAGCAAACTTTTAAAAATGCCTTAACAACGCTACCTATGGGTGGAGGTAAAGGCGGCTCAGATTTTGATCCTAAGGGAAAAAGTCCTGGTGAGATCATGCGTTTTTGTCAAGCTTATGCAAGTGAACTATTCCGTCACGTCGGATCAAATACTGACGTGCCTGCTGGTGACATCGGCGTTGGTGGACGTGAAGTGGGTTATATGGCTGGTATGGTAAAAAAACTAGCCAATCAATCAGATTGCATATTTACCGGAAAAGGACTTAGTTTTGGCGGATCTCTGGTACGCCCAGAAGCAACTGGTTATGGAACCGTATATTTTGCAGAAGAGGTGCTGAAACACGTAGGACGTTCTTTCAATGGTTTACGTGTCTCTATTTCCGGCTCTGGCAATGTCGCCCAATTTGCAATTGAGAAAGCCATGGCACTGGGTGCCAAAGTTGTCACCGTTTCAGACTCAAGCGGTTCCGTTATTGATGAAGATGGTTTTACCACTGAAAAACTAGCAATATTATCGGAAGTAAAAAATCATTTATATGAGCGTGTCGATGTATACGCTAAACGTGTCAATGCAACCTTTGCGCCTAACACAAAGCCTTGGCATGTGCCTGTCGATGTTGCCTTGCCTTGTGCTACCCAGAATGAAATCAGCGGTGACGATGCGCAAACTTTGGTAAATAACGGTGTGATTTGTGTTGCGGAAGGTGCAAACATGCCATCAACTGCCGAAGCGGTCGAATGTTTCCATAAAAATAAAGTGCTTTATGCGCCAGGTAAAGCAAGCAATGCTGGAGGCGTTGCCACTTCTGG
>JAJFJH010000369.1 GCA_021774155.1 Nitrosomonas sp. | reverse complement strand
TGTTCAGTTCAAGCTGATAAATCCGATAGGGTGACTGTTGATCAAGCCGTTACTGACGCACCCAGCCTCACTTCTGCACCATCCGTTGATGATGTAGTAATTGCAGAATTGGCTGCTATGAATCTGATGGATTACGACCGTATCAGAGCGGAAAAGGCTAAGGATCTAGGTGTAACACTTAAAACACTGGATGCGTTAGTCAAGGCAGCGCGAAAAAAAGAACCCGAAAAAGATAATTCGCCTTTCGATAGGATTGATTCTTGGCCTGAACCGGTTGATCCAGGGAAATTGCTGGATGAAATATCAGATGTCTTTCTCCGTTTTCTCGTAATAAGTGCGTCGCAAGGTTATGCGCTAGCTTTGTGGGTTGCGCATACCTACCTAATTGATGTATTCAATATCTCTCCAATAGCAATCATTAATGCACCAGAAAAGGCGTGCGGGAAAACGTTACTTTTGAAATTACTTGCCCGGTTGTGTCATCGATCGTTACTTGCGGCAAATACATCTACCTCCGCATTATTTCGATCTATTGAAGAATGGCAGCCATCATTATTTTTTGATGAAGCTGATACATTCTTTCGTGATAACAGAGAATTACAAGGAATGATCAATGCTGGCTTTGAACGAGGAGGGTTCATATTACGTAGTGAGTCAGCGGGTGATACCTATATGCCACGTAAGTTTTCTGTATATTCTGCAAAATCCGCTGCCGGTATCGGGCTTGAGAGACATTTACCTGATGCAACTATGAGTCGTGGGATTATCTTCAATATGCGGCGCAAACGACCAGGCGAAAAGGTAGAACGTTTACGTAATGCTGATACTGCGGCATTTGATGTTATCAAGTCTAAGTTAATACGTTTTGCACAAGATTATGCACGGCAATTAAGGCATGCACGCCCGGCGTTACCTGATGCGCTGTCAGACCGTGACCAAGATAAATGGGAGCCGTTATTAGCCATTGCAGAACTCGCCGGTGACAAATGTCTTAAACGCGCAACTGAGGCTGCATTAGAGCTGTCAAATACTGGCGACACCACCTTATGCAAGGGTGCCGAGTTGCTATCAGATATTCAATATATTTTTGATAGTGGCGAACATCCCAGGAAAATCAGTACAACAAAATTAATCGAAGCGTTATGTAAAGATGAAGAAGCTCCATGGGTGAGCTATAACTATGGTAAATCAATAACCCCGCGTCAACTGGCCAGTCTGCTTAAGCCGTATGGCATAAAGTCTAAGACCGTTCGGCTGGAACATGGAGACACACCTAAGGGTTACGATGCTGGGCAGTTTCAGGACGCCTTTGACCGCTATATCCCATCAAAAAAACCAGGCTCGGAATCATAGTCTGAATCCGTAATGCCGCAACGGGGTGGATGTATGGTGCCGGTCATCATCGTCCATCCCAACCATCAGAATCCCAATCAATACCATGTCAATAGGAGGCACCATGCCAATCATCAAGCTAACTCAATCATTCATCAACCATAGGCTTCTATGCCCAAGCAACAAATCACGTATCGAATATTGCGACTCAGAATTACCTGGTCTATACGTTGAATGCAGAGCCACCAGCCAAGGCCAAGGCACCTACTATTTGCGGTATAAAGATAGCACCGGCAAGACATGCCATCAGAAGATAGGTCGTACCACTGATATATCACTCGCCGATGCACGCAAGAAAGCCAAGACGCTCAAAGCTGAAATCGCATTAGGTGCAGATCCACGCGCCGAAGATAAAGCCAGGAAAGCCGTGTTGACCTTTTGTGAGTTCTTCGAGCAACATTATCTGCCGTATGTAAAGCCACGGAAACGATCATGGGCACGCGACGACGAACTCTACCGCTTACGTATCAAGAAAATCTTCGGCCAGAAACGGCTGAACCAAATCACCCGTCAGCAAATCCAAACATTCCACACATCACTGAAAGAAGAAGGCTTGGCTGCAGCGACATGCAACCATCACATCAAGCTATTGCGTTATGCTTTCAATTTGGCCATTGATTGGGGCTATCTTGAAGAAAATCCGGTATCACGGGTGCCGCTCTTTCATGAAGATAACAATGTGGAGCACTATATGACTGATGAAGAGTTGGATAGGCTACTTAAGGTCTTACGCGAAGATAAAAGCCGAAATGTCTGTATGGTGGCGCTTTTTCTGTTGTCTACGGGCTGCCGCGTCAATGAGGTACTTTCAGCTAAATGGAGTGATGTCGATCTTGACAAAGGCATCTTCGTCGTCCGTGCTAGCAATAGTAAGAGCAAACGGCTGAGGGCGGTGCCGTTGAATTCCAGCGCGCTGGAGATATTGCGTCAGCTGGAAAAGCAGCAGGAATACCTGTTCATGAATCAGCTAACTGGTAAGCCATATGTAACGATCAGCAAAGTTTGGGTACGGTTGCGCAAGAAAGCTGGGTTGCCGCATCTACGTTTGCACGATCTCCGGCATCAGTTTGCGAGTTTCTTGGTCAATGATGGAAGGACGCTGTATGAGGTGCAGCAAATTCTTGGACACAGTGATCCGAAAGTTACGATGCGCTATGCTCACCTGTCTACGAAGGCTTTGCAGGATGCGGCTAATAGTGCGGCGGTGAAGATTGGTGGGTAAGGAGTGAGAGGGGGCTGGTTTTGTTGCTGAGAGGGGATTTGATGCAAGTGTGCGAATTGTAGTGGTCATGAAGAAGCATTTTCGGCGTTTGTTTCCCATCTGGATTGCGAAAATCAGTGTGCTTCCGTGGTATATTATTACTCTGCTATTTACAATTTAGGAAAGCAATGGACGTAGTCAAGTGCCTGTTGAGTGACCAATTCATCTTTCCTGCCTTTCAGGTCGGTTTTCTTCTTTTCACCATCTTCGCTTGGGCGAAGGACTGTGGCTTTTTCACACAAAAGGGCTCGGTTTCTGCGTCTGTTAAGCGTGGAGGAGAAAGCTGGAAATACTTCCACCTCGCGTATGCCCTGCTTGTGGTTGTTTTCGTCGCAGCAATCAGCACAACGGAAGCTTTGAAGGGTTACAAAACCCTCGTCACCATTATTGATCTAGCATTGCTTCTCTATCTCTGCTTCTTCAACGGTTGGTGCCGAAACAAAATTATCGGGGTCATCAGCGCCTCACAACAAATGGAGGAGCGTTAACCGTGGCGCCCAACCCATCATCCACCCGCCACTGAAAAAGCATATTTCAGGTGAGAAGATACGCCGGCTTTTGTTACTAGACGGATTTATTCACCGTTACAGTTCTCCGCAACATCAGGTGTTGAAGCGGACGGCTGCGCCGCCGCTTAGCTCAACGTTAGGCAATTTACTTGAGGTGCTTATGAACTTTCTTCGTTACATCAGTTTTAGCGCTCTTGGATTTGTAATTCTGACAGGTGTCGGCTCTGCCTACGCTCAACAAGTGGGGCAAGGGGGCTGCACTCAGAACGCAATCGGAGAGATCGTCTGTTCGCCGCCTGGCGGTGGAATTATGACGAATGCGATCGGACGGCTTGTCTGCGGCAGGGGGGAGTGCATCAAAAATGCTACAGGGCAAATTGTTTGCTCGTCCCAACAAGGCGGATACGCTATGTCCAATGCAATTGGGCAAATAGTATGCACAGGCGGGTGCGAACCAGTGTCTTCCTCAATCTGCCAACACCCCAACTAACAACAGATGACTGTCAAACAAGGTGTCAAGGAACACCATAAAGCAGCGCCAACCGGTTAATTCCGACGTTAGGCACTATACAAAGGAATTCAAATGCCAGAACTAAAATTTTC
>JAJFJH010000368.1 GCA_021774155.1 Nitrosomonas sp. | reverse complement strand
TCTTCCATTTTACCCTTGCCATGCTCGATTCGATTGATAATGCGATAAAGCCATCCCGTACCTTCACGGCAAGGAGTGCATTGTCCACAGGACTCTTCAAAATAAAAATAGGAGAGTCGCTCTAGTGCCCTTACCATGCATGTTGTTTCATCCATAATGATCACGGCACCAGACCCAAGCATAGAACCAGCTTTTGCAATTGAATCATAGTCCATATCTGTTTTCATCATGACATCACCAGGCAATACTGGCATGGATGAACCACCAGGAATACATCCTTTTAACTTCCTTCCTCCACGCATACCACCTGCCATTTCAAGTAGCGTTGCAAAGGGTGTGCCCATCGGAATTTCATAATTACCAGGCTTATTGACATGACCAGATACTGAGAACAACTTAGTTCCACCGTTATTGGGCTTACCTAGTTCTAAGTATTTCTCTCCACCATGATTAATAATCCAGGGAACAGAAGCAAATGTCTCTGTATTGTTAATCGTGGTTGGCTTGCCATATAAACCAAAGTTTGCAGGGAAAGGCGGCTTAAATCTAGGCTGCCCTTTTTTGCCTTCAAGAGATTCTAATAGCGCCGTTTCCTCACCACAGATATAGGCACCATAACCATGGTGGTTATATAAATTAAAAGAAAAATCTGAGCCTAAAATATTATCGCCAAGATATCCAGCTGCGCGCGCTTCATCTACGGCGTCTTCCATGCGCATATAGGTATCCCAAATTTCACCATGAATATAATTATATCCCGCCTTAACACCCATGGCATAAGCTGCGATAATCATTCCTTCAATCAGAATATGCGGATTAAACTGCATGATGTCTCTATCCTTGAAGGTTCCTGGCTCACCTTCATCGGAGTTACATACAATATATTTATCGCCCTCGTATTGCTTGGGCATAAAACTCCACTTTAATCCTGTCGGAAATCCAGCACCACCTCGGCCTCGCAAGGCAGATTTTTTGACTTCTTCAATGACTTCATCTGGCATCATTTTAGTCGACAGAATTTTCCTTATCGCAGAATAGCCGCCACGTTTAATATAGTGACTTAATTTCCAATTCTCAGGATCTGATGAATCGACTTGATCAAGTAATGTCTGAGGAAACGGATTCATTTACTCAATTCCTCTAAAACTTTGTCTATTGCTTCATTAGACATAAAACTACACATTCGTTGATTATTAACCAATAACACGGGCGCATCACCACAGGCACCCATGCATTCGCCTTCTTTTAATGTAAACTTACCGTCTGCTGTTGTTTCGTTAAATCCAATTCCAAGTTTCTTTTTTAGGTAGTCAGCTGCATCATATCCACCCGATAGTGCACAAGGTAAATTTGTACAGACGGTGAGTTTATAGGCACCAAGCGGCTCGAGATTATACATATTATAAAATGTAGCAACCTCGTACACAGCTATTGATGGCATGTCTAGATATTTTGCAACAAAGTCCATCGTTTCAGTTGCTAACCATCCCTTCTCTTCTTGCGCGATAGCAAGCGCTGACATCACTGCAGATTGCTTTTCATCTAGCGGGTATTTTGTTATTTCGTGGTCTATTTTTTTTAGGGATTCGGAGCTTAACATCGGATTTTTATCTATCTATCTCACCAAAAACAATATCTTGCGTACCAATAACTGCAACAAGATCAGCGATCATATGGCCACGCGTCATTTCGTCCATGGCCGCCAAATGTGCAAATCCTGGCGCTCTTATTTTTAAACGATAAGGTTTATTTGCGCCATCGGAAATCATATATATACCAAACTCACCTTTTGGGTGCTCAATTCCAACATAAGCTTCACCTGGTGGTACGTGCATACCTTCTGTAAATAATTTGAAGTGATGGATTAGTTCTTCCATATTTTGCTTCATACTTACTCTTGAAGGTGGGGCTACTTTATGATTGTCAGTAATAACAGGGCCCGGATTTTGTCTCAACCAATCGACACATTGCTTAATAATGCGGTTCGACTGACGAAACTCTTCCATGCGAACTAGATAGCGGTCATAGCAATCACCGTTGACGCCAACAGGTATATCAAAATCTAATCTGTCGTACACTTCATAAGGCTGTTTTTTACGCAAATCCCACTCTACGCCTGAACCTCGCAGCATTGGCCCAGTAAACCCAAGCGCTTTTGCTCTTTCAGGTGACACAATACCAACATCAACCAATCTTTGCTTCCAAATACGATTATCTGTTAACAATGTTTCATATTCATCAACATAAGTCGGAAAACGATTGGTAAAGTCTTCTATGAAGTCAAGCAATGATCCTTGCCGATTTTCGTTGCGAATTTTTGTTTGTTTATCGCTGTGAATTTTCGATGAACCGTATTGCGGCATAGTCTCAGGCAAATCACGATAAACGCCACCTGGTCGGTAGTAAGCTGCATGCAACCGAGCACCTGAAACTGCTTCATAGCAGTCCATAAGATCTTCTCGTTCACGGAATGCATATAGAAACATCGTCATGGCACCAACGTCTAAACCATGCGCACCTATCCAGAGCAAATGGTTAAGTATCCGTGTTATTTCATCAAACATCACACGAATATATTGCGCGCGCTCCGGAACTTCGATATTCAGCATCTTTTCGATAGCCATAACATAAGCATGCTCATTGGCCATCATTGACACATAATCTAGACGATCCATGTACGGAACAGATTGAATATATGTCTTATTCTCAGCTAATTTTTCAGTTCCACGATGTAATAAACCAATATGAGGGTCTGCGCGACGAATAACCTCCCCATCCAGCTCTAACACCAAACGCAGCACTCCATGTGCTGCTGGATGCTGGGGACCAAAGTTCATGGTGTAATTTCGTATTTCAGCCATACATTACTTCACAAATTTCTTTAAAATTCTAATTAACAACTGGATATAACAACGTGTTTATACATTATCGCCGTAATGCTCCTCTCTAATCACGTGCGGGGTAATTTCTCGCGGCTCAATACTGACCGGCTGATAAATTACTCTCTTCTGATCTTCATCATAGATCATTTCAACATTTCCAGAAAGCGGAAAGTCTTTTCTGAAAGGATTGCCAATGAACCCATAATCTGTAAGTATGCGCCGCAAATCTGGATGACCACTAAACACGATTCCGTATAAATCAAAGGCCTCGCGTTCAAACCAATTTGCTGCTGGCCATATCCCTATGACAGAATTAACAACTGGCAGCTCATCAATTTCAGCAAAAGCTTTTACACGTAGCCGGCAATTATGTTTAATGGACAAAAGATGGTAGACCACTGCAAACCGCTTACCCACCCACTTCGAATCGGATGCTGACGTACCACCATAGTGAGAATAATCAACGCCACACAAATCTATCAAAGTATCAAAATCCAAATCCGCATGATCACGCAATGTTTCCGCAACATTACTTAAATCATTCGAATGTATAACAAGCGTTAGTTCACCAAGATCCTCATTTAGACTAACGATTTTGTCAGTCAAAATACGATGCAAAGCGGATGAAATTTTTTCTATACGTGTGATTGACATATCATAAACTCAACGAGCAATTGTATTCGTACGATGTATTTTATTTTGCAGTTGAATGATGCCATATAATAACGCTTCGGCAGTAGGTGGGCACCCGGGCACATAAATATCAACTGGAACGATACGATCACAGCCTCGCACCACTGAATACGAATAGTGGTAATAGCCGCCGCCATTTGCACACGATCCCATTGATATCACCCATCGTGGCTCAGCCATTTGATCATAGACTTTTCTTAATGCGGGCGCCATTTTATTGCACAATGTACCAGCTACAATCATTACATCAGATTGACGTGGACTGGGGCGAAACACAATACCAAACCGATCCAAATCATATCTCGAAGCACCAGTTTGCATCATTTCAACAGCACAACACGCTAATCCAAAAGTCATGGGCCACATAGAACCTGTCCGCCCCCAGTTGATTACTGAATCGAGACTTGTAGTTATAAATCCTTTGTCTAATGCACCCTCTATACTCATCTTCCTAATCCCACTCTAAAGCGCCTTTTTTCCACTCATAGACAAATCCAACAATCAATATACCCAAGAATATCATCATGGAAACAAAGCCAAACATGCCTATTTCAGTTAACACTATCGCCCATGGAAATAAGAATGCAATTTCCAGGTCAAACAAAATGAACAAAATGGCAACTAAATAGTATCGCACATCAAATTTCATTCTCGCATCTTCAAACGCATCAAAACCACATTCATATGGCGATAATTTTTCTTTGTCCGGGCGATTTGGTGCTAATAGCCAACCGCACAATATTGGGACAACTCCTACCGCAAGGCCAATGAATATAAACAACAGTATCGCAAAATAATTTTCTAGCATCTTTTATTTAATTACTCAGATTTATTTGCCAACTTCAAGCACTCTTAGCATTCGAAATTTTGACATGGTGCCGACGGCGAGACTCGAACTCGCACAGCTTTCGCCACCGCCCCCTCAAGACGGCGTGTCTACCAATTCCACCACGTCGGCAGCTAAGCTTTAAAGGATCAAGACTGATCTAGCAACCAATTCACATTTAAAGTAAATCAACTCTAGTTAGGAATTTGTCCTGCTTTTGAGCTATCAACTTCCACAGGTGTTTCTGGCACACCCAACGTCCTCATGCCTTCTTCGCTGTTTAAAGGCACATCACTTCCGACAACTGGCTCAGCCATTCCACCCATAACACCTTGACTATCACTTACATTACCTGCTAGATAGGTAAGACTCAAACTGGTTATGAAAAATATGGTCGCTACAATTGCAGTTGTACGGCTTAAGAAATTTCCTGATCCGCTTGCTCCAAAAACACTGCCCGAAGATCCGCTGCCAAAAGCAGCACCCATATCAGCGCCTTTACCTTGCTGCATCAACACCAACACAATAATTACCACTGCGGCTATTACGTGCATTGACCAAACTATGTTTTCCAACTTATCACTCCATAATCGTTAATTCTGTGCCGCTTCACATATTGCAGCAAAATCTTCAGCAACCAACGATGCACCACCTATTAGCCCGCCATCTATATCTTGCATAGCAAATAATTCACTTGCATTATCTGCCTTTACACTACCGCCATAAAGCATGGTGATTTTTGATGCAATCGTTGTGTTATGAGCCGCAATACTTTTGCGTATAAATTCATGCACATCTTGTGCCTGCTGCGGCGTAGCTGTCTTACCTGTGCCAATAGCCCAAACGGGCTCATATGCGATAACTGATTTCATTAATGACCCAGCACCAGCTTTTTCAATAACCGCGTTTAGCTGCTCACCTACCACTTGCTCTGTAATCCGACCTTCTCTTTGCTCCAATGTTTCGCCTATACACAATATTGGAATGAGCCCTGCCTTTTGTGCTGCAATATATTTGAGTGCAACGGTTTGGCTATTTTCGCCATAAATTGCTCTTCTTTCAGAATGACCAACTATGACATACTTACACCCAAAATCATTAAGCATTTCTGTCGACACTTCACCCGTATATGCTCCTTTGTCATACTCACTAACAGTTTGTGCTCCCCACTTAATATGGGTATTTTTAAGCTGGGCTTGTATCGCTGACAAATAAGGAAATGGTACACATACAGCTATCTCACTTTGGCGCAGATTAGTTGTGTTTTTTAATACTGCTTCTAGTAATTTCTGGTTATGCGCTAAATTGCCATGCATTTTCCAGTTACCAGCAACAAACTTCTTACGCATTTTTCCTAACCTTATTCCTCAAAAGAGGCGATGCTACCCGTGATTGGGCGACACGTCAATCTCATACCTTGTGTCTTATTTTAACCTAAAAGACTTTATTATTAATATACAGCAACCTACAAAATAGTTTCATCAAACTTTTTTATTTTTTCACTCGGAATTTATTTAACATAGCACAAATGTAGAATTACACATATATTTACCCAATTTTTAACTCAATTGCTAGCCAAATCGCCCGGTAATATAATCTTCTGTTTGTTTGTTTTTTGGTTTAATAAATATTGTATCTGTTATACCAAACTCAATTAACTCACCGAGATACATATAGGCCGTATAATCTGAGACACGGGCAGCTTGTTGCATATTATGTGTAACAATGAGTATTGTTACTTTACTCTTAAGATCAGCAATCAGCTCTTCGATGCTCGCTGTCGCAATAGGATCTAGTGCAGATGTCGGCTCATCAAACAAAAGTATTTCAGGGTCTGTAGCTAACGCCCTTGCAATACACAATCTCTGTTGTTGCCCACCTGACAAATTGAACGCCAACTCATGAACACGGTCTTTGACCTCATCCCACAATGCTGCATTACGTAGTGCGTTTTCCACTTTTTCGTCAATTATAGACCGCCTCTTAATTCCACGAACTCTTAGTCCATAAGCTACATTTTCATAGATTGACTTAGGAAATGGATTAGGCTTCTGAAACACCATGCTAATTCGCATCCGCACTTCAATCGGATCTACATTATCAGCCAGGATATTAACGTCATCTGGATATAACATAATATCGCCATCATAACGATTGCCTGGATACAAATCATGCATGCGATTAAAACATCGCAGAAAAGTCGATTTACCACAACCTGAAGGTCCAATTAACGCGGTGATCTGCTTATCATGCAACACCATATTAATATTCTTAAGCGCATTAAACTCACCATAATGAAAGTATAAGTTTTTCACCTCAGATTTATATTGTATTGAATCTGAATTTGACACTGATTTATTTTGCATGATGTTTACCACTTAATTTTTTTGCGCATTCGATAGCGCAAATAGATAGCTAAACCGTTCATTGCAAGTGTCATCACAACGAGTACCAAACCAGCTGCTGCCGCATTAAACTGAAATTCTTCCTCGGGACGTGACACCCAATTAAACATTTGTATAGGCATCACAGTAAATGGCGCCATTAGCCATTCAAACGATAGAAAGGGAAACTCTTCTTTGACTGGAGATGGAGGTAAAAATGCTATAAATGTTAACGCTCCGATTGTAATAATTGGAGCCGTTTCTCCAATAGCCCTGGCTAAACCAATGATCACACCTGTTAGGATTCCAGGTGCAGAGTATGGAAGAATATGATCATACACTGTTTGCCATTTTGTCGCTCCGAGAGCGTACGAGCCTTC
>JAJFJH010000367.1 GCA_021774155.1 Nitrosomonas sp. | reverse complement strand
GCAGAAGAAGACCTACTGCATGGAGGAATAAGAATACTTTCACGTTGTCTACGGGGTCTTTTTGTGACGTCGTACCAGGCAGTCATCGCATCCATCCAGAAACGGATGTTTTGCAGAGGATTCCGACACCCGCCTTGAGACCGACGTCCCTCGGATGGATACAAACTAAGGTGCGCTACATATAACAAGCGGCCCCGCACAATCGGACGGGGCCGCTTATTGAAATCAAGTACTGATAAATCTAGACCACACGAAAATCAGTATCCCGGGTTCTGTACCAAATTAGGATTGGCATCGAGCTGAACCTGCGGAACCGGAAAAATATTTCTGTGCGGACCGTCGCTGGCAGATTTCAAGGTCCAGGAGTCCAGAAATTTTCCGTGCCTGATCTGATCCGAACGGCGGAAACCTTCCCACAAAAACTCAAAACCGCGCTCAGCCAGGATTGCGTCAGCGGTAAGAGCTGTGAGTGGCTGATCCGGCTCAAACGCCCTCGCCCTTACCTGGTTGACCAGGGCCAGGGCCTCACCGGCGGAACCCAGGTTAAACAGGGCTTCCGCTTTTGCTAGCAGGACGTGCGAGTAGCGGTAAACGGCATAGTCGTTACCCGCGTGTTGCGCAGTCTGGGCTGGATCGATCGGCCACTTGAGGAGACGGGCGCCATCTCCTTCGCCGGCGCCGACCAGGGGAGAACCCGGAGTAAAGATCAGTGGATTACCGTTACGATCGAATGCCGGGTCGCCGGCGTTCGGTCCGGCCAACACGAACTGAGCGCCCACCAGTATTTGACTGAACCGGACGTCTGTGGTATCAAATGTATTAAAGAAATCCTCTAATACGGAGAAGCCGTTCCACGGGGTGGCAGGAATTTGATTGTAGTGCAAAAACGATTGTTGGCGGAAAAATGAAACGCCGTCTTCCGGGTTATTGCCGATAACAAAAATGTTCTCCACATTTCCCGGCCCTTCATTCTCCAGTGCGAACACATCGTTGTAGCTTGGAAGCAGGTCATGCAACCCGGAATTGATCACGGCGTCACAGGCCGCCACACATTCGCTCCACCTCGCTGAGCCGGTATAAACTTCAGCATTCAGGTACATTGTCGCCAGTAGAGCATTGGCGGCAGATTTTGTTGCCCGGCCATGCCCACCGTCGCCATGTGAGTCCTCAAGGTCCGGTATCGCGGCGGTGAGTTCCGAAACGATGAAGTCGAATACTTCTTGCCGGGTATTCTGTGACGGAGGGTTGTCCGGATCCGTTACGGCATCGGTCACAATCGGCACACTACCAAACTGATCGATCAGCCACGAATAAAAGAATGCCCGCAGGAATCTCACTTCAGCAATAAAAGTGGGAATGAGCGGCGAGTCGCTGGTCGAAGCTTCCAGGCTGCCAATGGTAGCATTTGCCCGAGCGACGCCGGTAAAGGCAGAGTTCCATGCACCATTAACGAAGCCTGGGAATGAAGCTGACCAGGTATGTTCCTGCAGGGACCGCCAGGTGCCGCCATCGCCCCAATCTCCACCGCGCTGCGGGACGAACATCTCATCCGAGGTGTGCTCCTGCAATTGGAAATAGTCACTCCAGACTGCATCTCGTGCAGACGCATAGACCGGAATCACGGCCGCGACCAATTCCGCCTCCGTCTTAAAGAAATTATCAGGCGTTACCTGGCTGACCGGATTCTCGTCCAGATCCGTGCAACTCCAAACGAAGAGTGAAAGCAGCAGCACGGGCATTACAAGCCCAAGCTTATAACATTTCATAGTATACCTCCTTAGTGAGGTTGACATTGTTCTATTATCCATTCTCTTACAGTCCAACATTTAGTCCAAAAGAAAAGGACCGGGCCCGAGGCAGATTGGTGTAGTCAATTCCAATAGAAGGCACACTACCTACGCCCTCAGCCGTGCCGGCATTCGCTACAAAGGTGTTCACTTCAGGATCAAAACCATCGTAGCCGGTCAGCACAAACAGGTTGTCAGCACTGACGTAGAGCCGCAGGTTCCTGACCCGCAAATCACGGATCCACTCGGAGCCAAACGTATAGCCAATGGTAGCATTCTGCAGGCGAACGTACGTGCCGTCTTGTATAAAGCGGTCAGAATAGGCAACTGTTGCATTGGTACCCAGGCCGTCAGCCACATCCTGAACTGCACCAGCAAAAAGGTTGATGCCGTTAAAAACATTGGAGGGCCGCCGGTATTCCAGTTCTGTGTTGTTCAAAAGGTCAAAGCCAAACACACCCTGGACGTAGACGCCGAAATCCCAACTCTTATAATTTATGCTATTAGAAAACCCGATGGTAAAATCCGGTTGAGAATCGCCCAGAATCTGTCGGCCGTCACCCAGAGGGCCGGTAGACGACTCAGGCCGGTCGGGGTCGGTGGACAGTATTTCATTGCCATCGCCATCAAATCCCAGAAAACGGGGTCCGAAAAATGTTCCAACCGGCTCGCCCGGCAGCAAAATCAGTGCATCCAAATCGCTCAAGCCGGCGCCGCTGACCCTACTGTGAACAATAAAATCGCGCGCTCCCAGGTTATCCACATCACTCTTGTTGCTGGCAAAATTAAAGTTCGTGCGCCAGAAAAAATCGCCTGAAGAGACATTTATCGTGTTCAACGAGAGCTCGATGCCCTTATTGGTGACCTCGCCGGCGTTGGCCAGCCTAGTTGGCACCGGTGCAGGCTGTGGCACGCCAAACTCTAGCAACAATTTGTCCGTGCGTTTGCTATACAAATCGAGAGACCCGGAGAT
Organism: Nitrosomonas sp.; assembly: GCA_021774155.1. Lineage (GTDB taxonomy): Bacteria > Pseudomonadota > Gammaproteobacteria > Burkholderiales > Nitrosomonadaceae > Nitrosomonas. The sequence goes on along the minus strand of JAJFJH010000367.1, from coordinate 2,634 downwards.
TCTGTTGTTTTTCAAACCAAAGTCTATTCCCAGGTTCAACTGCGTGGTTTCTTCCCATTGCAGATCAGGATTGGCCACCTGGGTCAGACCGATACCCGTCAGAGTCTGGCTTCCGATAACGGCATTAGCGCCCGGGCCAAGAAGAACCAGTGATTTGAAGTTTCCGATGTCCTGATTGCCGGTGATACCCCAGCTTAATCGCAATTTCAAGTCATCAAGGCCGGCCAAACCATTGAAGAAATCTTCGTCTGAAACACGCCAGCCAACAGAGGCCGATGGGAATGAACCCCATTTCTTGCCCTCGCCAAAACGAGAAGAGCCTTCCCGACGCAAGGCAGCGCTCAACAAATATTTGCCATTACCAAGACTATAGTTAGCGCGTCCCAGAAAAGAAACCAGCCGGCTCTCCTCCTGCTTGGACGTAGGCCTATTAGAAAAATTGGAGCCACCCTCGAGATTGTTGAATGAAAATGCGTCGGTGACAAAGCCGCGAGCCTGCGCAGCAAACTCATTGAACTCGAACTCCTGGAAGGTGTAGCCGGCCCAGGCCTCGAGTGTCTGCGAGTCGCTGATATCGGTACGATAATTCAGTGTTGTCTCCAATGTCGACGTGCGCTGTACTGCTTCTGCCTGTGTGGCGGCGCCACCAAAAGCCGCTGCGTATGGTATGGCATTAGGTTCAAAAGTTCTGCGCTCGATGGTACTCCTGTCCAAACCACCATTCACTTTTGCACTCAATTGCGAAGTCAACTGGTATTCAGCAGTTGCGTTGACGAGCAGACGCTGGGTCTTTTGTTCATCCTGAACCAAGGCACTGAGGGCAACTGGATTCCGAATACCAACCGGATCGCCGGCATTCACAAAGAATGAACCATCGCTGTTACGCACCGGGTCTGTCGGATTCATTTTCAAAATATTGGCGACCACGCCACCCTGAAAACCGCCATCCTGCTGAAATGGGACATTGTCTCGCTTGACGAAGGTTGGGTTGATGCGTACGGCCAGGCGCAATTTGCCGTCCAGCGCTTTATGGTTAACATTCAAGCGGCCGGTGATGCGCTGCCGCTCAGAACCCCTGATGATACTTTCTTCATCCAGATAATTCATGGAAACCCGATACTGAGTGTTCTCGGTTCCGGAACTAAAGGAAACATTGTGACTCTGTGAAAGGGCGGTCCTGGTGGCCGCATCCTGCCAGTCGGTGTCAGACGTTCCCAGGTTTCCAGTGGGAGCATCAACCTGCTGGGCAAAATCCCGGTATTCCTGCGCGCTCAACAGGTCTAAATCTTTACCCATGCTGGCAGTGGTTGTATAGCCATCGTAATTCACAGAAATGCCTCCCGCTACCCCTTGCTTGGTCGTAATCAAAATCACGCCATTGCCGCCCCTCGCGCCATAAATAGCTGCCGCGGAAGCGTCTTTTAAGACATCAATTGAGGCGATATCGTAAGGGTTGAGCGTACTCAGGATGTTATCTGTGCTACCGCCAATAACATCCTGGTCTCCGGTATCAACACTAGGAGTCCGCGAGTCATTACTAACAGGTATACCATCGATCACAATCAAAGGCTGGTTACTGGCAGATATAGACGTGCCACCACGAATGCGGATAAGGGGCTCGCCTCCCAGCTCACCACTGGATGTAGAGATGTTCACTCCCGGTATGCGGGCCTGCAGCAGTGTCTGGGGATCATTGGTCGCACCCTTGTTGAAGGCGTGCTCGTCTAATGATGCGATGGAGCTGGTAACATTCTTCCGAAGCTGCGTTCCGTAGCCGGTAACGACCACTTCCTCACCCGAGATCGCCTCAGGTGTCATGACCAGGTCGATCACTTCACGACTGCCAACAGTGACTTCTGTGCGCTGATATCCAATATAAGTGAATATCAAAACATCTGAAGCTGAAACGTTTTCCAAAACATACCGCCCATCCATATCGGTTGCGGTTCCCCTCTCGGACCCCTTCACCTGGACGTTTAGCCCAAGCAACGGCGACCTATCATCCCCCGCAATGACACGCCCGCTAATCTGCAGGCCCTGTCCAAGCACCTGACCGATGAACAGCAGACTTACCACGAGGCTGATCGAAAAAACTCTAGCTCTCATCATGCTCCTCCTTAAATGTTAGTACTTATGTAGTGCAATTTGACCGTCGTAGATTGCTATACCGTGGAGTATTGATTCAGGCTCGCAGTTCTACGTATCCCGCCAGCCTTTTTCTCGAAAAGATGCCATTACAAGCGCTGCACTATGGCTTCAACGACGGATGCAGATACTTCTCCCTGAAGCAGGCAAAGACACGCAACCTCTGCACTCCTTAGCAGACATCTCGTAGCAGAAACGAACAAAAAATAAGTATATGTAGAAAAGCAATTGCTTAGTTTATAAGGTGATAGCTCTGGAAGGGCTTCCAGAATAGACTAAGTTTAGGGAAAAGAAACATGCTTGTCAAGGTCTTTTTAAAAAAAATGTAACTTTTGTTTAATTTTTTTTGTGCTGCTTATGGGTGTCCACGGGACACAGGTAAACGTCGGCTAAGCAAGCGCTGGGGGTAGTTTGTACAGGTCCGACCTAAAACTGCGGAATGCTTTTGGTGTCGCGTCCGGAGTCTGCCAGTTCACATCCCCAGAAGGG
>JAJFJH010000366.1 GCA_021774155.1 Nitrosomonas sp. | reverse complement strand
GCATTATGAAATCGCCAAAATTCTTGAACGCGGCGTTCGCGCTGATCAATCCACACCCGGCCATGGCATCGGTCTCGCCATCGTGCGCGACATCGTGCAAGTCTATGGCGGCACACTAGCCATTGACGAAAACAAAACCAGTGGCACACGTATTATTATTTGTTTGAAACGTTATTGAACAGAACACGGAGGGTATCCTGCAAGGGTCTGTGTCATTCACCTACTTTCTCAAACGTACTCGCACCAAACATAATCGATAATCGCTTCGCCCATTTCATCAAATAAACGTATTTATCCATCTAAAAACCCCATAGTCAGGTAATATTGAGCGTTTATTAATTTGCTGATCTGCAACAAATCTGAATACTCATCATGTCTAAATTCCGTACCAAAAAAATCATTATCGCCTTAGCACTCGCAACCGTCGCCTATTTTTACTGGGGCGGTAATGATAAACCTGAAATTAGCGGCGAGCAATACGTCACACGAGTTGTTGACCGTAGTGATATTGTGCAGACAATTTCTGCTAACGGCACACTAACACCGGTAGTTTTAGTGAATGTTGGCACACAAGTTTCTGGCACCGTTTATAAACTGCACGTTGATTTCAATGATGAGGTTGAAATTGATCAAGTGCTGGCCGAGTTGGATCCCACTTTACTTAAAGCACAGCTAGAACAATCTAAGGCCAACAAACTAAGTGCAAAAACAGTATTAAGAATAGCGGAGAGCAAGCGCCAACGCCATCATATGCTTATAGAAAAGGGCTTTATTTCCGATGAAGCCATGGACGTTATCGAACAAGAAGCCGAGCTTGCACGCGCACAATACGAGGTCAGCAAAGCTCAGGTCGTACGCGATGACGCCAACCTTAATTACAGCATTATTAAGTCACCCATTTCTGGTGTCGTCATCGCGCGGGATATTGACATTGGACAAACGGTCGCAGCAAATTTCCAGACACCTATTCTGTTTCAAATCGCCAAAGACTTAAGTCAAATGCAGATTAACATCAGCGTAGCAGAAGCAGACATTGGCCAGTTACATACTGATCAACAAATCAACTTTACTGTTGATGCATACCTGGACAACACATTTACGGGCACGGTCAAGCAAGTCCGCCTTAACCCAACCATTCAGGAAAATGTGGTGACGTATAATGTCATTGCCATGGTAAGCAATGATGACGGTATGTTATTACCGGGAATGACCGCCAATATTCATTTTGTTGTTGCAAAAAGAAATGATGTGCTACGTGTGCCCAACGCCGCACTGCGCTACCAACCAAAAGATGCAGAAGCAGAAAAACTGGGTGGCCCAACCATTTACCAAGTAAAGAATGGCCTACCCACTCCATTACTGATTTCAACAGGCATCACCGATGGCAATTTCACAGAAATCACCGGCGGAGACATTAAAGCAGGAGACAGTTTCATCGTTCGCGATGCAAGCGATGACAAGAAACCTGAACGCAAACTCAAATTTAGAATGTTCTAAAAATGCAGGTTAATTTAAACACGACTTCTGAACACCTGATCAAGATAGAAAAACTCTGCAAAAGCTATCACATGGGTAGCAAGTCAGGCGAAGCCATAGAAAACCAAGTGTTATTCGATGTCGACCTCACCATTAAGCCCGGTGAGTTTGTTGCCATCATGGGGCACTCCGGTTCCGGCAAATCTACGTTAATGAATATTATCGGCTGTTTGGACACACCCAGCAGCGGGCAGTATTGGCTGGCAGGCAATGAAGTGGCTTCGCTCTCAAGTGATGCGCTGGCACGTATTAGGAATCAATATATTGGCTTTGTTTTCCAAGGCTTCAATTTGCTAAAACGCATGACCGCCTTAGACAATGTAGCAACGCCATTGCTTTACGCGGGCATAGGGCGCACCAAAAGTCGCGAGCTGGCATTAGCCCAACTACGCCACACGGGTTTAGAAAATTTTGCCATGCATCAACCCAACCAACTCTCCGGCGGTCAACAACAACGGGTTGCCATTAGCCGCGCGCTCGTTAACCAACCGCAATTGATCCTCGCCGATGAGCCAACAGGCAATCTAGACAGCCAAACTAGCGGTGAAATCATGGCTTTATTTAAGACACTTAATCATGAACATGGGATTACCATAGTACTCGTAACCCATGAAGATGATGTCGCCGCCTATGCGGATCGTCTCATCTACTTCAAGGATGGCCGTGTCGTACGTGATGAGAGTCAAAATGCACAACCAACCTCAGACGAACCTAAAAACCAATGAACCTATTTATCATTCTAGGTGAAGCCCAACGCGCATTACGTCTTAACCGCTTACGCACCAGTCTAACCATGCTCGGCATGATTATTGGTGTCGCCGCTGTGGTGTTAATGATGTCGATTGGCCAAGGGGCGCAATCTAAAATCAACGAGTCCATTGAGTCAATGGGCAGCAACTTATTTATTGTCGTACCTGGTGCCACTTCATCAGGCGGTTTGAGCTTTGGTAGCGGCAGTATTAAAACACTCACTGTCGGCGATTCAGAAGCCATTGCCGAGTTACCCTCCGTTACAGCAACGGCACCCATTATATCCGGCACAGCACAATTAAATTACGGAACCAAAAACTGGAGCACTGGTGTTACTGGCACTACACCTGATTATTTTTCCGTCGGTGGTTGGAGCTTTGATAGCGGCACGCTTTTTACTGCGGCTGATTTACGTTCGGCTGCCCGTGTGGCCGTGTTGGGAAGCATCACCGCATCCAGTTTATTTGGTGACGAAGAGGCCGTTGGAAAAATAATCCGCATTACCAACCGCCCTTTCCTCGTGGTTGGTGTTTTAACCGCCAAAGGCCAAAGCCTGAGTGGTCGCGATCAAGATGACAATGTGTTTATTCCACTGACAACTAGCGAGCGCCAAATTACGGGCAATCAATTCCCCGGTTCCATACGGTACATGACTGTCCAAGGCGCTTCCCCTGAACTCATGGATGAAGCAGAAACAGAAATTATCCAACTCCTACGCCAGCGTCACCGTATTAGAGACGGCATGGAAAATGATTTTACCGTGCGTAACCTGACTGCCATTGCAGATGTCGCCTCCGGTGCGGCTAAAATCATGGCCATCGTACTAGGTGCAATTGCGTCTATTTCTTTGCTGGTGGGTGGTATCGGCATTATGAATATCATGCTGGTATCTGTGACGGAAAGAACTCGTGAAATTGGTATTCGCATGGCCATTGGCGCAAATCGCCGCGCCATTCTCACCCAATTCTTATTAGAAGCTTTAATGATCTGCACCTTCGGCGGCCTAATTGGCGTTATACTTGGAATCACTGGCGCTTGGGCTGTTAGCGAATTTGCTGACATGCACATCGTCATTACACTTGGTATGGTAGGACTCGCGTTTGCCTTTGCTTCGGCTATTGGCATTTTTTTTGGATTCTACCCTGCCAGAAAAGCAGCGTTACTTAAACCCGTTGAAGCACTTCGCTATGAATAGTACAAGAAATTAGCCAATCATAACAATGGCTAGAGGAAAGTAACGAATGGAAAACAACGAACGCCCCACTTCGGAATATTTAGCACTAGTGGTGGCGGAAAACAAAAGTGAGACCATGACAGTGGGTGAACTTAAGCATTCACTGCATGAGCGCGGTTTTGGCATTTTAATGGCAATTGCCGCGCTTCCACTTTGTCTTCCTGTTCCTGTTCCTCCCGGCTACACCACCTTCTTTTCCATTCCGCTATTTATTTTCTCGATACAAATGATTCTGGGGATGAGCGCCCCATGGTTACCCGCATGGTTAGAAAAAAAACAAATTAAAAAAGCTAATCTGGAAAAACTAATATCAAAAGCCATTCCATGGTTACGAAAGATTGAAGCACACCTGAGACCACGGATGACTTATGTCAACGTACATACCTGGGAAAAAATCATCGGCATTTTCTCGTTTGTTTTTGCGGTGTCTATTGCACTACCCATACCCATGACAAACTTTCCGCCTGGCTGGGGCATTCTCATTATGTCACTGGGTTTACTTAGTAAAGATGGTTTAACCATTATCATTGGCATTATTGTTGGAACAATCGGCGTAGGAATCACGATGATTGTTCTCTTCTTAATTTGGATGGGCATGTCTATGCCATCTTTTTATTAAGCAGCTTTTGCAAGCGCCTCAACATCGGTCATGCGCGACAAATCAGTCACATAGCTTTCAATACTTTCTCCACCAGAAGACTCAGAGAGCATTTTTT
>JAJFJH010000365.1 GCA_021774155.1 Nitrosomonas sp. | reverse complement strand
TAATGACGAGTGCATTAAAAAAGATGATAACGGCAAACCACTTATGAATGGGGAAGGGAAACCCATTAAAGAGCAAGTCAGGCTTGAGCGACCCAGGGTATTTTACGCCAGCGTATTTAATGCTGAACAGATTGATGGTTTGCCGCCACTCAATATTAAAGCACCTGACTGGAACCCGCTGGATCGGGCTGAACAGATATTGCAGTCATCCAATGCCGTAATTCAGCATGGTGAGTTTGATCGTGCATTCTATCGACCAACAACAGACCGCATTCATTTACCACACAAGAACCAGTTCTCTTCATCTGACCAATATTACGCGACCGCACTACATGAACTGGGCCATTGGACAGGGCACGAGTCACGTCTTGCACGTGATCTCTCAAACCCCTTTGGCAGCGAAGCTTATGCGAAGGAAGAATTACGCGCCGAGATTGCCAGCATGTTGTTAGGTAGCGAACTGGGTATTGGTCATGACCCAGGGCAACATGCGGCCTATGTGGATCATTGGATAAAAGCACTGCAAGAAGACCCCAAAGAAATATTTCGTGCGGCAGCCGATGCTGAAAAAATTCAAGACTACGTACTTTCTTTATCACAGCAACAAGCGGTTAAAGAACAGGAGGAAATCAAAGTGAATCAGATCAATCAACAAGCCGCAGTCTATACAAGTCAACTATCACCGGATATAGCAACCATTGCCACTCAAAATATAGCAGCTTTCAATAATTTGACCGCTGACCAGCCAAAAAATGAGTTACATGCAATGCTTCTGGTCTCTGATGCACACAAGTTCTATAAGAATGGCAGCATAGATAATCTCGAATTTGAAGAAACCGCACAAGATAAATTGGGCTTTAATATTCCTGCCGACTGGAACGGGCGTATTCAAATACAAGGCAATGCAATTCAAAAAGATGAGAAGGGTGTTGAGTCGGTTGTGTCTGCTGATTCTCTGAATGGTGAACCTCAATTTTACGGTGTTTATGCACTACGTAATGACAATACGTTTCAATGGCTAAAGGACGTTGATACGGAGCAAGAAGCCAAAGATTTGGCCAATCGTCTCTCATTGATTGATGCTGCCTCGGAGAAAAATGAATATGAAAAGGCGATCAAGCTTGCACGTATCAATGAGGAACGTGTTAACCATGATTCACAAAGTAGCGCAGAAGACATTTCAAAAGCTAAGGCGCAGCGACAATTAACGGAATCTATTGCCATGTCCAAAGATCAAGTAAATCAAGCAAAACTTAGGGAATTAGAGAACATGCCCGTTGAAAAACCCAAACAAAGGGCTATAGCCACCCGTCAATATTTAGCGGTGCCGTACAAAGAAAAAGACTTGGCAAAAGCCGCAGGTGCTAACTGGGACAATAAGGCCAAGACTTGGTATGTTGGGAAAAACGCAGATATTCGCGCATTGCAACGCTGGTTTCCTGAGAATTCTTCTAAATCGCAGACGCCTGCAATGCGCCCTGAAGTCGAATTTGCTGAATTTCTACGTGCTCAAGGTTGTGTTGTCGACGGTAATCATCCGGTGATGGATGGGCAGAAGCAACGTATTAAATTGATCGATGACAAAACGAGTGCAAAAACAGGATTCTATGTTGCCCATACAGACGGTCATCCGGCTGGCTATTTTATGAATAACCTTAGCAAAGATGAACGTTACTGGAAAGCTAAAGGTTATTCATTAACTGTTGATCAAAAAGCCAGTTTGAGTGCCCAGGCCGCAATTAATAAACAAAACCGCTCAGCGGCTCAGCATATGCGGCAAAAGGAAGTGGCAAGTGCCATTAAAGTGTTGCTTGCATTGGCACCCGTGGCAAGTTCTGAACACGCTTATTTGAAAAGCAAGCATGTACGTCCTGATGGTTTGAAACGAGTGCCAGATGATGCAGTGGATTTACCCAATGATTCAATCATTAAGATTGGTAAAAACCGTCGTGAAGCCAAACAATTGCGTGAGGAAGATCCTGAAAGCATAGTTCTTACAGTTGGTGATTTATTGTTGCCAGTACAAGACATCAACAATGAAATCTGGTCAGTGCAGACCATACAGCCAAACGGCACTAAGTATTTTGCAACAGGCAGTAAAAAGGAAGGAAATTTCTATGTGGTTAATGGTGCTAATAACATCGCGGCATTAGAAACAACACCAGCCATCGTGATTGCCGAAGGTTATGCAACCGCAGATACCTTATCACAAGCACTTGGTCAGCCAGTCGTTGCGGCTTTTGACTCAGGTAATTTATCAAAAGTGGCCACAGAATTACATGAGAAATATCCAGACAAGCCCATCATTATTGCTGGTGATGATGACCATATTCAAGAAGCCAAGAAGAACAAAAATCCGGGTAGGGAAAAGGCACTAGAAGCGGCAGCATTAGTTAATGGAACGGCTATTTTGCCAATCTTTGCGCCGAGTGAAAAAGTGTCGTTGGGCTTGAGTGATTTTAATGATCTTGGCAATAGAAGCAAGTTAGGTCGTTCGGCTGTTAAACGTCAAGTACAGCCCGTGATAGATAAAGCTATCGTGGAAGCAAGACGGCAACAGATACAAGACCAAATCAAGGCAAAGAATATCAAGCGTGTAGCTTCCATTTAATCATAAGGAGGTGTCATTATGACCGGTAATACATCGAGGATTTCAAGAAACCTACCCCGTCAAGAAGAAGGTGATCTTTATGAAAAAATTAAAACGCGTCCCGGCACAACCGAAAAACAAAAAGAAACCGGCGAGAGCGCCTACACAGAACTTCTCGAATCACACGCTCGATGGGCAGGCGGCTCCCTACTTGGTTCTGCTTTCGCCAAAGACTTTAAAAAACAAGGCGGATCAAAACTCTTAGGCAGAAAAGTCAGATCAGCTTCTGATTTGGCCGTATTAGCGCAAGTTGTACGTGATCCGCGCTTTGAGACATTCAGGGTGTTCTTTGTAAAGGACGAGAAGATTATTCATCATACGGCAGTAAGTTCTAGGTTGCCTGGTGTTGTTTATCTGGTTGAAGATACGCTGGAACATTTTAAACGAACGTATGAAAAGGTAGAGGCTGATGGCTATTGGTTGTTACATAATCACCCCACGGGTCATTCAAAACCATCATCTGCTGATATCAATATGACAACTGAGATTGCTAAGAGAATTCCTGGCTTTAAAAGTCATGTTGTTATCAATACCAATGAATACAGCACAATCGACAAAAACGGGGTTGTTGATCTTGTAAGGAATACGGGTGCATTGGTAGGAGGTTACACGAACAGCCCATACAAGGATCATGACGGACTCCAAAAGAAAATCACCAGTCCCGCTGAATTAGCGCAAGTTGGACAGTTACTAAAACAAAAGGATAAGTTTTTTGCATTGATCGGCATCAATACAAGAGGTTTTGTTCAGTCAATAAGCGAGTTTCCATTATCTGTGCTTCAGAAAAAAGACCATGTTTTACATGCCCGTCTACGTTGCTTTGCGCGTCATTCTGGTATCGATTCTGTTTTTGCCGTCACTGATCCTGATAATTTAAAACATCCTCAATTCATAAAAGATATTGAGAGTAGGGTACTCAGAGATGTTGTGGCGATTTCTGGCGATAGTGAAGGCCAAACTTTGCAAGAAATTGGAGTTTTTTTAAACGGTTCAGGTGATGATGAGAAGGGGCTATTCAGAAAGAATAGAACGACTATTATAGATAATGGTTTGAAAATTAAACGGGATGGTCGTGGTCGTTAATTATAGCGGCTAAAATTATATGTGTGGCGGGATTGAATACCAGGATCAGAAAGTCTTTTTTCCGCAACCGGAGGCGCGTTTGCCTGTGCGCTTACGGGATGGGAATGTTACATGGGTTACGTGGGGTATGCGTAAGAATGAGTCAAATAGCAAGTTTCCCAACGGCGGTTGGGCTCGGTTGAATTCTATTCAAAACGGCAAATGGAAACCTTGGCATCCAAGGCCGGTTTTAATTGTCGCTGATCAATTTATGGAAAAAGACCACGAGAAGCAATCCCATTGGGTAGAGTTGGACAAGACAATGGTGATTCAAGGATTATTAGCAGAAAGAAATAAAGAGCAGCGGGTTTATGTGGTGACGGTGAATACGCCACCTGAATATGCTTGGATACATGACCGTTGGCCAAGATTGGTTAAGCTGGGTCAGTGCAAAACAATATGAGGCACACATAATGCGTTTCCTTACTATCATCATTTTACTTTTTTCCTCACCAACCTACTCTTCAGATGCATACAAGTCTATTCATGACGGCATAGTGCCAAATAGCATTACAATCATTGGTGAGTCCCATAGACGACCAGAAACAGTCAAGTTTTTCGAGTCGTTAATAACCGAATACTTGCAGCATAATAAATGTTTGATCATTGCGCTTGAGGTTGCCAGTAACCAACAAACGGTAATTGACAAGGTCATACAAGGCAAAGCAGTTGTAGCCGATATTGAGATTTCATCAATCATTGACCACACACCCTTCCGATCATTTATAAGCGACATGATCGAAATACGTAAACACAACGATTGCCTTCAGATAATCGCCATTGATGGATGGGTCGGCATAGATACCACCCGAGATGAATGGATGAGCAAGATATTGAATGAGCGGTCAAGCCATACGCCGGTATTGGCACTATTGGGAAACCTGCACACCCTAAAGAAAGTCAACTGGAATCAAGAAATGACCCAGGGTTCACCTTCTGTTGCAAAGATTCTTACATCACAAGGTCGTAACGTGAAAACCTATCCTCAAATGTGGATAGACCGTGCTTGCAATAACAGAAATCAATTTATTGCCGCAGACGCACTGGAAGCACTTGACCTACTCAATAGCAAACTAATTTCTTTACTTAATGCCTTTGATTCAGAGGTGGCAACCGATAGCATTGATGGGATTATTCTTTGGGAATGTTGATAACGAAAAAACCTCGCTGATACTGCGTCAATAATTAGAGTCCACTCAGAAACAACAACCCATTGATTGTGAATGATTATTTTTTGTTTTGTGGTATAATAACGCAAACAAAACAACGAGATAACTCAAAAAATCTTGCGCATGATTGTCAATCAGCTTCCTATGTTTTCCAGTGTTAACGCCTATCATGTAAAATCTTTATATGCATAAACAATAGTAAAAAATTAAACTGATACTGTTTTCTGAAATAAACTGGAAAAATTTCAACGCTGATTAACAGAGTAACGATTTCTATCCTCCTGCCAACTTAACCGAGAAACCCATTTTCTCGAGATAACTTCTCAATTTGTCGCGATGATCTCCTTGAATCTCAATCGTCCCTTCTTTATAAGTTCCGCCCGAACCACAATGCGCTTTGAGCTTCTTGGTAAGATCTGACCAGTATTTTTCATTCTGAGGGAGTCCGAAAAGGACACTGACCGACTTACCACCACGGCCATTCTTTTCGATTCTGATTTTAAGAGTGAGCTCAGTAGGAATTATCTTCTGATCCAAGCGGCATTGGCAGGGATTCAGACCACATGTTTTACATAAATTCTTATGAGATCCATCCGTAGCAAAGACGAGGCGATCATTGTTGTTTTGAGACATTTTGCCCTCATTTCAGTGCACCATTAACAGTCTAAAATAACCCGTCTCTACTTCTCAGTCCAGTGTTACGAATCAAAGAATTCGAATTCTGGGACACATCACTTTATGTAAGAAATGAGGTCGAAGCCAAGTGGCACATACTTAAACAGATAATTCACCAACCATGTTAGCAGAATTATATATCACGTCTCTAGAACTCTAGGAGCACTAGTAGACCGACAGACTTCGGAACTTAAATATTTAATTTGATGTGAGATTTAGCACAGACTATCAACTGTCGTTCGATTAAATTGATAATCAATCCGGCAATTATTTGAATCTCGAATTTTCTAATTTCGCCGGGAAACACAAACCGTTTCATAAAATATGGAGATTATTATGAGAAATCTAATCATCAAAAATGCTTTGGTTTTGTTTATATTGTTCTACATGCAAAATGCTATGGCCGGTTCTGCCTTTTTTACCGCAGTGGTAACTGCTGAA
>JAJFJH010000364.1 GCA_021774155.1 Nitrosomonas sp. | reverse complement strand
GAGCAGGTATCGTTGCCAGTTAAACTTCCAAATAACGGCTTGCATCGCCGCAGTCAGGAATATACAGAAGGCCATATTTTCCCACCCGAAGGTAGCCACGCCCAAAGCCAGAACCGGAGCCAGTCCAGCCGCAATTCCTGGTGCGCCAACAAAGTTGCCTGGCTTGAACCAGGCGTTAATCCAGCCAACTAAACATGCAAAAGCCACGGTCGCTAACCCAACCTTAATGGGATAATCAGACATCATTGCTATTCCTATCGACAATGGAATCGCCATGGCACCTGTTATTAAACCTGCTGCGGTATCACGGAGTGCGTACTGAGCCTGAAATGCTGCTGATCCGGGTAGGGTAACTGGCCCTGTATCTTGTGTTTTTTGGCTATTTGAGAGCGGCTTATTTTCTGTATGTGAATTCATGAATATTTACCTCCAATTTAACATACAACAATGACAGAACAAATCAAGAATGGAACACGCTAAAAACGAGTAAACTGCGGTTTTTAAGGCCAATCTGATGAGTAAAATATATCGTGGCTAATGTTAAGGTACTGTTAAAGTTTCGTTAAAGTTATTGATTTTTGATTTATCCAGTTATTACAATTTCCAGTCCACAAGAGTAATAAATGTGTACTGGCAATATTAGCATCAATAAAACAGTTAGTTATAAGGTCTACCAGCCCGTTTTTCCAGGTTCTGGGCTGGTCAGGGAGCCAAATATATAGAGGCTTGCGGCGATTGGCATACACTGATGGCTGAGCACTTTGAGCGGGGCCCTCTAATCGCTTGACCACCAACTCGACCTCCTGTACATTTTAGTTCGATGAAAAAGGGCATTTATTCTTCCTACACCCAATCCTTAAAAGCCTAAAAAATTAAGGTCGCTCGCGTCGATTTCAATCAGTCCGGGCAAAATGGAGCAATAACAAAATGTCGATTGACGATCTCGAGATCGCGGTTCTTGTACCGTGTTACAACGAAGAAGTTACAATCAAAAAAGTGGTCGAGGACTTCCACCGACAACTGCCGTTCGCGACTATCTATGTCTATGACAACAACTCCAGCGATGACACTGTACGCATAGCGACTGAGGCAGGCGCTATCGCACGAAAGGAAATGCAGCAAGGTAAAGGTCATGTTGTGCGCCGCATGTTCTCCGACGTAGATGCATCCGTTTTTGTTCTTGTCGATGGTGATGATACTTATGATGCCACAAGCATCCGCAAGTTGATTGGTACATTGATCGACGAGCATGTTGACACGGTCAACGCGCTTCGTACGACCGAAAGCGAGAAAGCTTACCGTTGCGGCCATCAATTTGGTAATCGTTTGCTGACAGGCATTGTTAACTGGCTATTTGGCGAGCGTTGCGCCGACACCCTTTCCGGTTACCGCGTTTTCTCAAGGCGCTTTGTGAAATCATTTCCCGCGTTATCAACAGGATTTGAAATCGAGACCGAACTGACGGTACACACCCTGTCGTTGAACATTCCGATGGCGGAAGTATATACACCTTATAAGGAGCGCCCATGCAACAGTGTCAGCAAGCTCAGCACCTACAGGGACGGCATACGTATTCTCTGGACAATTATGATTCTCACGAAAGACTATCGACCATTCTTTTTCTTTTCAGTTATCAGCTGTGTGATGGGGGTAATTTCGCTCGCACTCGGAATCCCAATTGTTCTTGAATTTCTGGATACCGGCTTTGTTCCAAAATTTCCTACAGCATTCCTGTCTGCGAGCATCATGATCCTGGCTTTCTTGTCCCTCGCTACAGGGTTCCTCCTCGACTCCGTGGCTCGCGGACGCCGCGAAGTGAAACGTATGAATTATCTTAGCCTGGCATGGATTGGTCAGAATCGCCGCAGGCTGTCCAAGCAGGCCTGATATCAATGCGAATGTTCGAACAAGCGGGTCACTTTGTAGCTATTGGTGGGATTGGCTTCATGGTCGATGGTGGCATTCTCACGTTGCTACACAGTGTTTTTGATCTCAGCTTACTACACGCACGCCTTATCTCGTTCAGCATAGCCGTCACGATAACCTGGTATCTGAATAGACAACACACTTTCTCTAACAGTCGAGATGCGCGCGCGATAAGCGAATGGGGCCGATACGCAGCGGTTAACACCGTCGGGGCTTTGCTAAATCTTGGCATTTTCCTATGGCTCATATTCCGCTTTGAGGTCTTGGCGAACTGGCCAATTGTTCCCTTGGCGATTGCTGCATCAATAGCATTGGTTTTCAATTTCCTGATGTCCCGCAGTATCGCTTTCCAACACGGCGAATCATGAACCTAAATTCCCCAGCTGACCGCGACAACAATAACCAACCTCATGAAGTTATAGGTAATGCCTCGTATAGCACGCTGTTGTTTCATTTTTATTATGTTGCAATTCGTTGTGATAATGAGTTATTACGCCTTGCTAAAAAGAACAACGACGCACTCTAAACGACACTCAACCGAGGAATTTAGGATAAACAAACAAAACCAAAAAACCGAGACTATCATGCCGCACGGGGGTGAGAATCTTGAAGTCATGGCAAATGCGCATAATTACAATCGGCATCTTCGAGATCTGGTCAGGCGCTATTCTTTTGGCGCCCATAGTGTTGTCGATTTTGGGGCCGGCATCGGCACATTCAGCACTTGTCTCGAACTGCCGCCTGAAAACATTCATTGCGTTGAAACTGAACCTTTATCGCGCCACGAAATTTTGAATAAGGGCTTCAACGTGTATGCGGACGTAACGGAGCTACCTGCGGGGAGCATGCCCTATATCTTCAGCCTGAATGTTTTAGAACACATTGAAAACGACGCTGCCGCACTGCAAGATTTACACCGAACACTTGAACCTGGCGGCTGTCTTTTCATCTACGTCCCAGCCTTTCAAATTTTATACACATCAATGGATGCCCATGTCGGGCATTACCGCCGCTACCGCATAACCAGCCTCGTGGATTGCGTCACTCAAGCGGGCTTTGTTGTTGAGGAGAGTGCCTACACGGATGCCTTGGGTTTTTTTGCGACGCTGGTTTTCAAATTTTTTGACAAACCTGAACCTGCGCCATTAAATCCAAGACTCGTCGAAATTTATGACCGTTTTGTATTCCCGATTAGCCGGTTATTGTCGATTCCACTCGCAAAAATCCTTGGGAAAAATGTTTTTGTTGTCGCTCGTAAACCGCTGGATTCGTAATGACTTGTAATACTCAGTATTGGCTCGCATGGTTCGTTTTCTCACTGATTACGATCGCAATTGCGATGCTTTACCAATCTGCTGCAGTGATAAATGGCGAGTACATTCCCGTTGGCAATGATTCGTTCTATCACGCCCGTCGAATCATTGATGCGGCAATTAGTGATCGCGGCTTCTACCAGTTCGACTCCATGATTCATGTACCCGAAGGTAGTTGGATCAACTGGCCTTGGGCGTATGACTACCTATTGTCAGTTCTGTTGCAATTCGTACTGTGGTTGCGCCCCGACATGCAAGCCATGAAATTTCTGGCTTTCGTACCAGTGGCTTGGGTATTCGTCAATACCGGGCTGATGACGCTCATCGCTCGGCAGGTTCGTTTGAAAACATCATTAACTGCCATCGGTTTGCTGCTTTTCTCTTTGCTCCCACTGACTCAGAATTTGCATGGTATCGGCCTGATCGATCATCACTTTATCGAACTGACATTTGTGTTATTGACAGTGCTATTTGGTCTGAAATTCTTTGAGACGTTCGACTGTCAACATGCCATTTATCTAGGAATCATTCTCGGTGCAGCTCCGTCCATGCACAACGGCCTCTTTGTGCTTCAAATCCCGATTCTCGCTACCGCGTTTCTAATTTGGATCAAGGGCATGGAACTCTCCCGCCCAGCCACCCTCAGCCTGGCTGCGACGATCGTAATTAGCACGTTACTGATCGTTCTTCCTTCGGCCGCATTTCATGACATGCAATTCGAATTCTGGACATTGTCCTGGTTTCATCTGTACGTGGCGATAGGTAGCACCATCGTGCTTGTGTTTTTAGCGTACCGAACCTTCGACATGACCAATCTGGGGTTCTTTTTTGCGCTTGGTGTCCTGATGCTACTTCCTCTGCTGGCTAAAGTGACTATAGGCACCGCATTTGTAACGGGCAATATGGGCATGATCAAGTACGTCACCGAGGCTCAAAGCCCAATAGCTCGCTTACTTGGTGAGGATGGTCTGTACCGCTTGTTGCGTTCCTACAGTTGGCTTATTTTTGTCGCACCGTTACTAGGCGCGTTTCACGCATTCGGACTCTTTAGGCATCGCCAGCCGGTAAGTATTTTCTTCTCAGTTATGGTCGTTTTGGGCATCACCATGATGCTCATGCAGTACCGGCTACACCCATTCGGAACCTGGGCGTTGATCATTGCTAGTCTTCTATACGTGCAAGGCCTACAACAACGACGAGAATGGTCTTCACTTGTAACAATGACCGCCACTTTAGCTGTTGTTGCTATTGGGCTGCAACCCAGCATCCAGCACAAACTCTTCGTCCAACAGCCACTTGGGCTTAGCTACGACTATGCCGCAAGTTTTGTTGCTTATTCGAGGCTGGCAGAGGCTTGCGCAGAACAATCAGGCAATGTTATTTCTTCAGGAAATGACGGACACTATATTCGCTACCACACGGATTGCAGCGTCCTTATTAATAACTTCCTAATGACACCATTTCACCAGCAAAAAGTGAAGGAAGCTAACACGTTCATGCGCATGTCTCCAGCCGAGTTCCTCGAAGCTGCACCACATGTTCGCTACGTGTTTGCACGTATGTACAAGATTTATGATTTCGATGAAAACGGACCTACACCGGCGCCCGCCGATCAGGTTAGAAAGAAAAATCCTGCTCTGTTTAGTGACCTGATTTTCTCCGATGACCTGCCGCCGGAATACCAACTTTTAATTGAACTCAATACACCCGACATACTGGACTATTCATTTGTACGGATTTTCAAAATCGTGCGTCAGAATTAGCGGTTCTGTCGCATTAAGCTAGATCATTGATACACTCGTGTAGACTGCTAACATTGAAAAATGCTGAGGCAGACTGTGGAAATGGTAACAATCTAAATACGTGCGGCATTCCAGAATTCTTCGGGTAATTGATTCTTCAGGTATCTCGTAAGTAAACTCGGAAAATTTCAGTAAAATTTTCAACCCACAGCTGCCAATAGTCCTTCAACTAGATAAACTGGAACAGCGATAAGCAGGTATCGTTGCCAGTTGAACTTCCAAATAGCGGCCTGCATTGTCAATCAACTTGGTAGTGACTCTTAAAAAAGCAATGGTTTCCCTTAGTAAAGAACAATAGTATCTCCGATTTATTTATTACAACGACCGGCTTAGAATGAAACTGTGGAGTCAACTGGAGAATTATTATGAAAACCACAAAGTTATTCACTATTTCGTCAATGTTTGTTTTTTTGATCACTGCCCTCACTGCTTCATCAATGTTTGTTCTTTTGATCACCGCTCTAATAATGAATTCTTTTCCATCTGCTCAAAATCATGAGAAGAACTTAAACCATGAGGCATTGGCCATCCGATATAAAGACTTAGCTCAAGAGATTCTAACCATAAGAGGAAGATAAACAGTCACTACTTACGAGCAAACCAAAATCCAGCTATTTTGGAAAGGCTGGGATGAAGCATAAAGAGAGATTAGAGAATAAGATTTCTAAATATAAAAAAATGCAATAGCATATTCCCAGAAAGCCTTATATCACCAAAAAATAGCTGCGGGGCAAGTAAATGGGAGATCAGTTGCAAAGTCGAATCAAGTCAGCCAGCAAGTAAATAAAGGCTCTCTTTGAGAAATGTAATAACATTGTTTATAATTAAATTCAAATCTAATCAGACAGAAATTTTTTATAATTATCTGTTTGATTGGATTTTTTGGTAATTCGAACCGGTACGCACCTTAAACAATTAAGCGCCTCAGTTAGACAGGTCATTCTTGCGGGCTTGAATCAAATCAGTAAAAAATATACAAATTGTTAAAAATCATGACAGAACATATAAACTCTTACTTAAAAACTGGGTCTCAAAAAATAGTCTGATCTTGTGAGCGTCCTTTTTAGGTGCCCAAGAAACTTCAAACAAGAGAATGACGTGAAACAAAATGAAATTATTTCAATGGTATTTTGAGTGCCGTGTAAAATTCAATAAATTGTATGCCAAAGGCAAAGCCTATGGTACGGTGAAAAGCATTTCTGGCGTTAGGTAATCATATATGGCTCGGGCTGGTGCTTTACTCCCATTATCACGCGAACATCATACATCACTGGTGATGGCGCGTGCCGCTCGACGAGCAGCAGATGATAGTAGCAGTGCTGCTTGTTTAACAGCATTGGCGGATATGGAGGCGCATTGGCATACACTAATGGCTGCGCACTTTGAGCGGGAAGAACAACTAATCAGAATCGCGACAGAGAGACTCAGTCCTGAATCAGTCGCACGCATCCTTGCCGAACATACTGAGCTTCGCATGCTTACTTGTGGACCTTGCCTACTTGAACCCGTAGCGCGTCTGCGCCGATTTGCCGATCTTGTTGTTGCCCATGTCCGTTACGAAGAGCGCGTAATTTTTCCTCAACTACAATCGCACCCTAGTATTGCATCTGCGGATACACCAAACCCAATTAATTCAAAGAGGTGATGATCTTGAATTTCCCTGACTTTTATGAACAAGCGCCCACCGTGCGCACCTACGATCCATTTGCTGCCATGTTGGGTGCTGCCCACGAAGGTATGCTTGAATATCACTATCTGGATGCTGTGCGTCTGGCTGGGCATTCCTGCCCTACCGTTGCCGGTGCCTTTCTGGTCGGACGCGCGGCATTGCTCGCACTCTATCCAGATGAACCTGCCGAACGTGGCAATATTGCCGTGCATATGCCTGCTCGGGAAGATGAAGGTACCACTGGTGTTATGGCACAAGTGCTGACACTACTCACCGGAGCTGCTGCTGATAATGGCTTTCAGGGAATCCTTGGGCGTTTCAATCGTAAGGGATTACTTACTTTTGCAAATCATCGTGAAGGCGAAGCAATCATTTTTAAGCGCCTCGACAATAATATAAGTGTGGCAGTGACACTCGACGTTTCCTTAATACCAGTCGACCCTTCTCAAGGAGAACGTTTGATGAATATTGCTCAGAATTGTGCTGATGCTTCCCAACAGGCTGCTTTCGCCGAGGCATGGCAGGATCGCGTAAAGCGCCTGCTGCTGGAGTTTTCCAATGATCCGCGCGTGATACACGTCACGCCGGCAAATTGACAGAAACAAACACAACTGATTCCTTAAATCATGCAAACCCGTCACAATAGTCATTCTCATTGAACGGCTTGGCAACAATGCCACGTGCTATGTGGGGGGCGCTATGAATGGGGTATTCTTGAATATGAAAAGTATAAACCTAAGCAGATTTTTAACCATCCATATTACTATGACAAATAAGGAAAATAATTTGTGTTTCTAACACGTGAAAATTATAAAATCAGTATTGTTGGCGGTCTGCTATTGTTAGGATTAACGTTTGCGACAGGTATGGCTATCTATCATGTTATGCGGCAAGAGATTGAAATCGCCTTAGGCCGGGGACTTTATGTCGCATTACAAAGTAAAACGCATTTGCTTGAAAATCAAATTGAAAACGCCGTATATGATACACGCGCATTGGTTACTCGCCCTTTCATAATTCAAACGATACAACAACTCAATAAACACCCAGGAAAGAGCCGTGAATTGCATAATTTGCAAAAGGACATCGACTCGCTGCTATCGACTGGTTTTACAGCTGCGACTGTTTACGATAAAGAAGGCAATCAATTGTCGCAAGCAGGGAAATCTTCTCGGAACAAAGAAAAGTTATCGTTAATGAGTGAGTTTAATAACAATTATCTATTATGGGACGATCAGTTTATTCTTCGTATGACTGAAGACGTTCTTGATCAGAATGGATTCCTTGTTGGTCGTATTACGACAGAAAAGGCTCTACCAAAACTTACTCGCAGCTTTAGCGAAATAAGAACAATTGGTAAAACAGGGGAATTTATTTTATGCGCGCCACCCAATGATGGTAAGCCTGAGATGGACTGCCTAATAAGTCAGGTAGATGGCGTGAAATACAAACAGATAGCATATGTTAATGAAAATAAATTTTCCCCTATGCAATATGCACTAACAGGCCTGAATGGCGTTATGACAGTGAAAGACTATCGCCATGTATCGGTTATTGAAGCTTATGCGCCATTACATACCATTGGATTAGGAATGGTATTAAAACTGGATGAAGAAGAATTACTCAAACCTATAACTGAACAGTTAAAGATTATAATTTTGTTTCTTTCGGGACTCATTATCGCTGAAATATTGTTGTTAAATTGGTTTGTACGGAAACTGATTAATTCAGAAAGAGAAGCTCGCACTTCTATGGAAAAAGCTGAACAGGTTTCTATGGTGCTGAGTAATAAAGAAATCGAGTTACATGAACGTCTAAAGGAGATTACTTGTCTTTATAATATTCGTCGCAGCATTGGACCAGAATTATCTGTAGATAACCTCTGTCAAAAAGTCTTTGAGCATCTTATACCAGCCATACAATTCCCTGATATTGCAACGGCTGTAATAGAGCTCGACGGTTGGAAATTTACTTCTGAAAAGTATAGTCAAGACTTCATACGACATCCATTGCAATCTAAAATTGAAATCCCCAATAAACCCCGTGATAGCTGGCGTGAAGAGCGAGACCCGGCCTGCACATGTCGGTCTGAAATTAGTGTTAATGGTAAAATATGCGGGCAAATACGTGTGTTTTATCCTGTGGATAAACCGCTCTTGGCATTGGAAGAAAAAGAACTTGTTGATGCCATAGCGAGTGATTTAGTGATGTGGCTTGAACGCAGGGAGGTTGATCAGCTGCTGCAAGAACGTTTAAAGGAGATCACTTGCCTCTATGAAATTCATCGTAAAATGAAAGCGGAGTTATCTGTAGATAAAATCTGTCAGAATATTTTTGATCATTTGATACCAGCTTTACAGTTCCCCAAGATTGCCAATGCTGTGATCGAACTTGATGACAAACGATTTACTTCAAGAAATCATGACGAAGAACCGGCAAACAAGTTGAAATCTAAGGTCAGCACTAGCGATAAATTATGTTTTGGTTGTTATGAACAACGTGACACCATCGGATCTGCTATACAATCAAAAATTAGTATCAATGGTGAAGATCGTGGTCAAATCAGCGTGTTTTATCCAGAAGATAAGCCATACCTATTGCCAGAAGAGCAAAAACTTATCAATGCCATAGCAAGCAGCTTAGAGAGTTGGCTTGAACGTAAACGATTAGAACAGGCTTTGGTTTTTGTTGCGGAAGAACAACTGCACACGATTGGACAGGAATTACATGACAATCTCGGTCAACAAATGGCTGGAATAGGCTATCAGGCGAGTGCTCTGGAGAAGAAAATTCTTGCTTCAGAAAATGACAGTTTAGCAAAAGTGGCCGCTTCCATTGCAACACAGGCACAGCTAGCGGTTATACAAATCAAACAGGTTGCACAGGGATTGCTACCATTTGAAATAGAGGCTAATGGTTTGAAAGCAGCATTGCAAACTTTAGCATCGAGAATAGAAAAGACTTACTCTATTACTTGTATTTTTACATGTAAAAGTGAAATGACTATTACCGACAACAATCTATCACTTAACCTGTACCGGATTTCTCAGGAGGCAGCTAATAACGCAATACGTCATGGCCATGCACAGCATATAACGATCTCGTTGGTCTCTGAAGAAAAAATGCTCTACTTGTCTATATGCGATGATGGTCATGGGTTTAGTGATATTGGCACAAAGCTTGATACAACACGAGGAATGGGAATTAAAATTATGCAATTTCGCGCCAAACAAATGGGGGCAGAGTTGGAATTTCTATCGCGTGCCGAAGGTGGCCTGGAAGTCCGTTTAGAAATAAATACGGATAACTTAACATGTCAAAACTGAAAGCAAAAGTAGCGTTAGTAGATGATCATGCCATGCTGCGTCAAGGTATGGCAACGCTAATTAATATGGAACCTGATTTAGAAGTTTGTTTTGAGGCTGGTGATGGTGGCGAAGCACTGGCAAAACTTAAGGAAAGTAGTTCTGTTGACATCGTATTATTAGATGTATCGCTAAAAACAGTATCTGGTTTCGAAGTAATAAAAAGCATACATGCGCTAATCCCCTCTTTACCTGTACTTTTTGTTTCTATGCATGACGAAACAGTTTATGCTGAACGCGCCTTGCACGCCGGTGCGCGTGGATATGTAATGAAACAAGAGCAAGGAGATGTGTTAGTTTCAGCTATTCGTGAGGTATTGAAGGGAAATGTTTATCTGAGTAAGCAAATGCAAACCACGCTACTGAATCGAATCACGACCGGAAGTTCAGAACCTGAGGAATTGATCAATACGCTAACACCAAGTGAATTTGAAGTTTTGCATTTAATTGGGTCTGGACATAGTAGTCAGGAAATTGCCAAGCTACTTAGCCGCAGTATTAAAACGATTGAAACACATCGTTACAATATCCGCACCAAGTTGAGTCTGAAAAATGGTGCCGACTTGATACGTTACGCTACTCGCTGGGTTTCCAAAGAGTATTAGAAACCCTGCTTATCGGCATAATTTCTATTAATCAGACTATCGTCTAATAGTATCCTTTAGAAAGAAATAATGGTTTCCCTCATATACATCTTAGTATTAGCTTATTTAGAATACAGAGAAGCTAAATTACCAGGGGGTGACATTGTGAAAAAAGGGAAGTATTTTTCGGTTTTATTAACGCTTACACTACTGGTTGCTTGTGCACCAATGGATTCTAGAACATCTGCTCAGGATATAGAAGCTCATCACACCACTCAGGATGGCGGTAATTTTGATCACAAAGCTTTGGCCAAAAAATATGAGGGTTTAGCCAAAGACATGCAAGCCAAGGTGCAAGAACAAAAAAAGATCATTAATCAAAAATCACGTTCCAGCCGCTTCGGCAAGCGCGGAAAAAATATTAAATCTCATGTAGCGCATAAAATTGACAAATATGAAAAAGCTGCACAGGAGAATCTAGATAAAGCTGCTTATCACAGAGAGATGAGCGCAAATATAAATCAAGTTATTAAAAAAAATAAGGCTGAGAAAAGTTTAAACGACAATAATAGCTCTCTGTAAAAAAATTAATGAGTTAGTACCTTTTACTCGGCTGTTGATATCTATTCATGTATATGCACCACGGCAGAAAAGGAAAAGCCTTAACCATCTCTTAATTTAGGAGCCTCCAGTCCAAAATACTTTGACGACCCAAAAAATATTTACTGGTTTTCTGAAGAGACTCTAATTACAGACATTAAAGGCATTGCTCAAGCGAGTGGCATTCAAATACCTACCGTATTGATGATCTTGCCGGAAGATATGAATGCAAGGGAGTGAGATGCTCATGCTGGCTTAGATTCCCGGGTATTTGAACTTGGCAGTAAGCCCCTCTGTGCCAGCGGTTCGGCAGTGTTAATCCATTACTTACGCACTTCTATCGGCTGATTCCAGACTTTTTTTGAGCCAACCCAATTCCATCTTCAATCGCCCTATTACAGAATAAAGCCGCTCCGGACTGATAGATAGATCGACAGGTCTCGGACCGAGTTTGGTATCAAACAGGTGAGATGCCTGCTTTTGCAGCTCCTTCTTCCACAAACCAATTTGCGTCGAATGTACACCAAACTCTTGGCCTATTTCATTCACCGTCTTGATACCGCGAATTGCTTCAAGTGCAACTTTAGCCTCCAAATTACCCGTAAAATTCTTGCGCTTTGCTTCAGTCATCCTCTGCTCCTTTTACAACAGGTTACCATCTTAATTTACTGTCTTGAAGTTCGGGTCCACTATACTAAATAGTCGAGTCTATAAAACTCACACAGGAGAAAGGTTATAATTGACTCATTATCTACGCTCACAAACCCTTCGCCAACGCAGGCGATTCACATTTCAATGTAGAGCCGTCAGAAGGATTGACCCTAAAGTGACCCCAAACGCCTCCTGCAAACATTTGCATCGGGCCATCACGATAGAGATAGCATCCTGATTTTGCGCCGCCTTCTAGTGTTGCAGTGATTGCCTTGCCTGGCGCCAACAGGGCTGCGTGGGGCGAGCCAAATTCTGGCAATAGGTCTTTATAATCGTGCCCAAAGCTGACAAATGTGCGTTGCCGAGCACGACCATGTGGTTGAAGCACACGAAAGCGCACTTCTTCACCTTCGTTGGCCATCAAAACAGGTGTAGGAATTGGACTCCAGGATTCCTGAAAGAAATTTCCTGGAAATTGAACCTGATTCAGATTCGATCCTGCGCCGGTATCGTTGACAATCAGTGTCTCATCCGGCCCTACCCCTTGGCGCAGGCGTGCCCAGAATGGGGCCGAACGGTAATTAACCGCCTTTTGGCCCCGGTCATACGAGTCATCGCAAATCGGGCAATCTCCCACTACTGCATCACGTCTTTCTCCATTCGCTAAAGGTTCCCCCGTTTTTTCATCCCATGGTGCGGGCCAATGGAGGTTAACACCGTCCTGGTAAGCAAGTACGAATTCTCGAAATTGCCGGTCTTTGCCTTTTTCGTCCCGATATTTGATAATTGCCCCTGTTCCAAGCTCCCAGCCATTTTTCTGCGCCAATGTTTGGGGGTCATGGTAAGTTGCGCCCTCGGGTTCAACAATCAAGGTTCCAAAAAGACCGTGAACACCGTGTCCAATCACGTCACCAACTGCTTTAATTGGTACCGTACCGAAGGCATAAGGAGTCTTGGTGATCACAAAAGGACAAGGCTCATCTTTGGGGCAATCCGGCACTCCTTTAGTACTTTTTTCTGGTTCAAGATTGAGCCGGCCAGCATAGAACTGCAGCGTTTGCTTGGATACTTGTGAACCTGTGGATGGTAAAAATGGCTCTCGACTTCGGTTGATGCCAACCCCAAGATTATTATTAACGGCTGGCTTGCTAGCCAGTGATGGAATGGATAAAGCTAGTCGGGCAGAAGGTTGCACATCATCAGCCTCTATTCCTTCAGTTTGATCGACATTGAGGGGAACAATTTTAGGCATCAACGCGTCTCCCGAAGCGTCAGGAAGTTTATCCTCACTTTGACCCAAAAGCAAATTATGGACTGCCAACTGTACACAATCATTGGCATTGACTCGCAGCACCAAGGGTTCAAGTTTAGATATACCGTCATCCATTTCTGAACCATATCTGTTTTTCACTTCCTGGCGCACATCTTCCAAAGTAATGTGTGATTTATCAGGCGGCATCGATAAAAGTATCAAACCATCCGGGTCATAGAGGCCATGTGCTTTGTCATAAAATAAGCTTTCTTGTGATGCCGTCAACAGGTCTACGCGTGTCGCGGCCACGCTAAAGTGAACCAAGCGGGAACCGCCTGGACAGCCTGGCGGTAGTTCTTGCCCGGTTTCTGGATCCGGTTCTGAGTGCAAGCCATAGATATCCTCCCAGTTAGCGATATCAATGCTACCCATCTCGCGTCCAGGAAGTGGTTCTAATCGCTGACCGATTTCTTGTTTACAAAATTCAGCAGATGCTGGATGAGCACCAAATTCTGCGTGATATGGATTACGCCGAGAATACCATTTTTCAGATCCTTGCGTGTTTATGC
>JAJFJH010000363.1 GCA_021774155.1 Nitrosomonas sp. | reverse complement strand
TACAACCTGAACTATATCCGCGCAAAAACAGCACGCACCAGTGAAGCATGGATCAATAGCATCTTTCTGGTTATGAACCTGATGGTGTTGTTGAAGGTTTTTATTTGGCTTTGTACGTGCGGATATAAATATGGCTTCTTAATGTTTAGATGCCGCTTAAATGGTTTTCTAAGTCTCAGGGGGAAGTTCAAGCTGTATCCGCAATCTTTACTGAGTTTCTGAGGAGACTCTAAGTAGCGAAGACTTGCCAATCCCTCTTTCACCTGTGATTAGAAAATTGGCGCATTGGCCATTCTTGGTCTGCCGCAGACCTTGTTCAAGAGCTTCGATTTCCGTGATTCTGCCAGCGAACATACCAGGCGAAACTGGATTATTGGGCTTAAACGGATTGATTTTTTTCAAAGTTTCTCCCCAAAGGCATAACGCCTAGCTAAGGGGCCAAGCATGCTGTTTGCTTGGTCCCAGTGTGTGCACGATTTTTTGCACACACGACTTGAGCGCCTTGTTATGTTTTTGCATTAGCTAATTCCTCGGCTACTGCTAAGCGGACTTGATTTACACGGCTAAGACCATGTTTGTACTCTTTAATACTTAAGTTCTCGAATGTAGGAGAACTTGTATTATCAAACTTGTTTATTTCCACTCTCACTAAAATAGCCCCCTCAACTAGAACAATATAGATGTTTTCAAGTTGTTCTGGTGTCCAGTGCAATACATAAGCATTTGCTGTCTTATAACCTTTAGTTTCTAGGGCTTTACCTAATTTTGAATCTTGTAAATTTACACTTTCATTCGATTTAATTAATTCAGCTCGGAAGTCTTGCTCCATTTTACTGCCGATTAATTGCATATCTCTAATTTCTCATTAAACATAACGCTTC
The DNA here is from genome assembly GCA_021774155.1 of Nitrosomonas sp. Taxonomy (GTDB): domain Bacteria; phylum Pseudomonadota; class Gammaproteobacteria; order Burkholderiales; family Nitrosomonadaceae; genus Nitrosomonas. The sequence goes on along the minus strand of JAJFJH010000363.1, from coordinate 2,148 downwards.
GCATCACCGGCGGCCAAAATTGGCGCGACGAAGGAGCGACGCTTTTGGCTGTCCGAGTGCATGCGTTTGTTAGGCATTATCTTCTGCCTGACCTTCATTTTCTTGTTGGTTGGCACGATTTGTATTCCAAAAGGTGTTAAAAATAAGACGAAAAGCAAGCCACCAAGCATAGATTGAATATATATTTTGGCTTTCCTCATACCCGATAAGACCGTGCGGAAAACGTGGTCTAGATTCATAGGTTACAAATATAGATCCGACCCCAATACGTGTACCGAGTTGCGGCTCAACTACTCATTTACAGAACGTTTCAATATTTCGGATACCCACTGGTTTAGGCTCTTATTTGCAACAGTTGCCCGTGCCGAAATTTCACTATGCAGACTAGGAGCTATTCGAAGGTTGAATTTACCTGAATATTCCTTAATTGGAGCGATGTCCTTTTCTTCGCACACTTGCAGAAAAACCTTGAGTGAATTTTTGAATTCCTTTCGAAGAGCGCTCGGGCTTTTGCCGTAAAAATCAGCGCTTCCATTCAAACCCAGAATTTCGCCACGAAACTGATCTAATTCAGGGTCGTATTCTATTTTTGCTTTGTAACCATCAAGTTCCATCATGTTCATGATCTCACCTCATATATCTCAAACCATTTTCTAATACTGGTTATTGCCCCTTTGTCTGTATTGGGAGAAGGGTGTGGTCTATGGAAAACACGGACTTCACCGAATAAAACTACGGCCACACGTGAACCAGCGCGTTCAGAAACCTCTGCACCAAGAACCATAAACAGTGATTCAATTTCCGACCATGGAATATTACCACTGATGGGTCGCGCATAAATTCGTTCAAGGGTTCTTTTATGCCTTTTGTTTATTGATTAATAGTGCCATATAACGTTACTACGTCAACGGTAAGACACATAACGTGATAGACACGACATTTTTTGTCCAATAATAACAACGATAAGGCGAGAGAGGGTCATATTTAGATATGTAGGCTACGAATCTAGACCTGACCCTGAAGTTGTGACCCTGAAGTTGCTCAGTATTGGCTGTTCAACTGATGGTAGATGAAGCGGTACTTGTATTATTTTTTCTAAAAAATCTTCACCCGCATTATTTTTGGTACTTGAATATCGTTCTTGAAGAGATGCTGCTACAACATCTTTATCAAAAGCTAATATGTAAGAAGTGTATTTAAAATCAGCGGTGAGTTTAACTAATTTAAATAATGCATGTATCTCTGAATTTTCTAACCTGTCGACATCATCTATTAAGATTAAAACTCTGCGCTTTGCTGTTTCGAGCGCTTCCTCAATTCGTGATTTCAATTCATTTACATCTGGCGTTGATAAGAATGATCCTACAGCATCACCAGTTCCTTTCGCTCCAAAAATCGCACCTGCACCTGGAGCCGCCTTCTTAAGAAAGTCTTTTAACTTATCACCAGTATTTATTAATTTAGCATCTAAGGCATCTGCAATATCAAAAAAGAAACCACTTAATAGCTCATCTTCAGTACCAAATCGCCAAGGATTAAACTTGATACATATTACATTTTCATCAGCTGATAATGAATTTTCGATAAAGTTAAGCGCTGATGTTTTCCCATCTCCCCAAACACCGTATAACCCAATAACAATACTGCTAGGATCACTTCTTTTGGAAATAACCTCCGCTACTCGTTCTGAGAAGGTCCAACGAGAAAAACGGTCATCTTCTTTTTGAATAACAGGTGAATCAGCAGAATAATTTTGTTCTTCCATGAATACTTCCCAAAATTTAGAGTTTAAAATATGGCAAATTGAGAGAGGCCTAACGTTAAAGCTGTGCGGCGCAAACGAAGCGCAGCGTAGTTTGCGTCCGGACGAGCGCCTTGTTATGCATTTATGGCCTCGATAACTTCTATTCCGAGAGTGTTTTTTACTGGCAACAGTGTATCCGGTAACTTACAACCAAGCGCTAAAATTACACGGATATCTTTCTCCACATCCAAGACAGACAGATATGAACATCCCGCTAGAATTTTCAAGTATTTTTTTCATTATCTTGCCGAATTTCGTATATGCGATTTTGTTTAAGTATTCTAAATATAATGCGGCAAAGTTGCCGACCAAGTGACCGAATAGCTTGATTGTGCGATTTTCCT
>JAJFJH010000362.1 GCA_021774155.1 Nitrosomonas sp. | reverse complement strand
TATGTCCCCGCGCCCGAAGCAAAAGCAACCATATTGTTTTTTCATGGCAATGCCGGCAATATTTCTCATCGCATGGATTATTTACCGATGTTTCACCGGCTGGGCTATAACACGTTAATTTTTGATTACCAGGGTTACGGTCAAAGCAGTGGCTCACCCTCGGAATTGGGTACTTATCAAGATGCAATAGCTACCTGGCAGTTTCTCATTGAAGAAAAAAAAATCGCACCTGCTGAGATTGTTTTATTCGGCGAATCATTAGGGGGCGCAATCGCCGCATGGCTGGCGGCAAAAGAAAATCCGGGGCTACTGGTACTAGCATCAGCTTTTACCTCTGTGCCTGACATGGCCGAGAAGATTTATCCTTTCTTGCCCGTACGTTTGATTACCCGGTTTTATTACAACACGCTTGAATCATTACAATCTATCAATAGTCCCGTGTTCGTCGCACATAGCCCACAGGATGAAGTTGTGCCATTTGAGCATGGTCAAAATTTATTTCAGGCGGCAGCTGAGCCAAAGCAGTTTTTAGAGCTGCAAGGCGGGCACAACAATGGCTTTATTTTTATGCGTGAATCTTGGACAAACGCCTTAGGTATATTTATAAATGAGAATCTAAATGTGCATCTATAATGACAAATTATTGCACATTTAAAGCAACCCAATTATACTAGTTGCAACATTGTTGCATTGATAGATTCATGCCTAATACTTTTGAGACCGCAGCAGAAAAGATGATTCGACAGTGCGGCGGTCGGGTGACCGCTGGCAGAGTTAGAATTCTGACTGTTTTGCTAGCGGAACAACAAGCCATCACGCATCGAGAGATTGAACAACGTTTGCTTGGCAAGCTACCGTTAGACCGGGTCACACTATATCGTGTGCTTGAATGGCTGGCTAAAAAACAACTGATACACAAAATCGTTAGCGATGATCGCGTATGGCGATTTCATGCAAATCATGAATTACATTCACATCAACATGCACATTTCAAATGTAACAGTTGTGCCAGCGTCATTTGCCTGGACGAATTACCAAATGAGCGCGATTGGTCTTTACCCATCGGATATCAATTTCAAGAAATAGAATTAACAGTAAAAGGCCTTTGTGCTAAATGTGTATGAGAAACGCTTTATCCGTAAAATGTTGTCACTCTAAATTAGTTAGACCCAAGCTTTAGCCCCAAATGATGCGAAATAGCTTATTTTTGATTTTGGCGTTAGCGTTGCTATTTGTGCCAGTATTCCTGGTGGCACATGCTTTCACGCATTTTGTTGAAGCTGATGCGATCAGTATAACTGACACCGGAATTCCTCATGTCGGGGATGATCATGACATTGATATCGATGATATCTGTCTTGATTGTCTTGCTTTGACCGGGCTTAGCACGATTTTTGCTGCACTTGGGTTTCTCTTGCACGGTCAGACCGCACGTCAGCTGTTAGTATCACAAAAAACCAGACACAATCTGCACAAAAAGTCCTCGCCTCACTGTCCACGCGGACCACCATTAACCTCACTTATGATTTCTAATTGGCTGTTTAGATAATGATTGATTAGCCAATAATTAATTATTCAATTCATGGCTAACCTGTTTACTTAATGCAGCACGATTGCATTAAAAATTTCCGTATGCAATAAAACGCGTGAATGCAACAGAGTTGCGCAAATACACTGCTGTTTCGATGGAGTTGTATGGATTACTCCGACAAAAATTTACATGATACGGATACCCGAAAGAAAGCCAGGTTGCATAAGCTTCCTGCGTTTCTACTGGCTTTCTTTTGTCTTGATATCGCGGTCACTCAAGCGCAAACAGATAGCAAAGCGGTAGAACTCCCAAGCGTTACCGTGGCAGCGCCAACGGCTGAGCAAACTGAACCCGGTATATTTAAGCCTGCAACAGTGTTGCAGGGCAATGATTTGCGTCGCAAGCGCGAGGCCAACTTAGGCGATACATTGTCACGTGAGCTGGGTGTCACATCAACAAGCTTTGGGCCAGGCGCGGGTCGTCCGATTATTCGTGGTTTGGATGGGCCACGTATTCGCATCCTGGAAAATGGCATTGGCACGGGCGACCTATCAATCATCAGCCCGGATCATGCCGTAGCAACCGATTCATTAAATGCCTCACGCATTGAAATTCTGCGCGGCCCATCAACACTGCTTTATGGCAGTGGCACATCGGGTGGCGTGGTTAATGTTATCACTGACCGCATTCCCGATCGTTTATTCAAAAGACCGCAGGGCAACCTTGAATCACGCTATAACTCAGCAACCAATGAACGTGGTGGCGCTTTTAATGCTTCCGGCAGCCTAGGAAAACTTTCCTGGAACCTTGGCGCATTTAAAAGAGTAACCAGCAATATCAACATTCCCGGTCGTGCGGATAAGAACGATCCGAATAGCAAACACGGTGTCGTGAAAAACAGCGCGACTGACAGCCACAACTTGTCTTTTGGCACATCTTATGTCGGTGAACGCGGCTTTTTAGGCGTATCTATCTCGCGCTTGGAGAGTTTATATGGCATTCCCGGCCCAGAAGGTGCGAAAATCGATATGGGACAAACACGTTATGGCGTGACGGGTGAACTGGATGACCCAATGAAAGGCTTCCAACAACTCAAAATGCGCTTTAATTATAATGATTACAAGCATGACGAGCTTGAAGACGACGGCAATATTGGTACTCGATTTAAGAATAATGAAATAGAAGGTCGTGTGGAAATGCTGCACAACCCGCTAGCCAATTGGCAAGGCATACTGGGCGTACAATTCCAAAATCGCGACTTTTCCGTCGCCGGTGAGGAAGCATTTATGCCCTCGACAAAGTCGCATTCCGTCGGACTATTTATGGTCGAAAAACGCCATTGGAACCAGTGGCAATTTGAAGTCGGTGGACGTATCGAACATGCCGCACAAAATCCTCAAGATACCGCATTGCAATCACGGGACTTTAATCTCTACAGCATCTCGGCTGGCAGCGCGTGGGAATTTACCAATGGCTATAAACTCGATTTAACCGCCACGCGTGGACAACGCGCCCCCACAACCGTTGCGTTGTATGCCAACGGCATCCATGTCGCAACCAATACATTTGACAGTGGCAATCAGGCACTAACAAAGGAAACCTCAAACAACGCTGATTTGGCACTTCACAAGACCAGTGGCGCGATCAAAGGCAAGGTGAATTTATTTTACAACCAAATCAATGACTATGTTTTTCAGCAAAGCGCCGACAGTAATGGCGACGGCTTGGCTGACCGTGTGAATGACGATGGTGTATTGGATTTTAATGGGTCTTATGTGGTGCAGAATTTTGCTCAGACGGGTGCGAAGTTTTATGGCCTAGAAGCCGAAGCTAATATTGAGCTACTGCCTAAGATGCTTAATTTACGTCTATTCACCGACATGGTTTACGCAAAACTCAATCATAACGGCAACGTCCCGCGCCTCACGCCACAACGTTTTGGGTTAGAACTCGATCACCAATTAGGGTCGTGGCAATCGAATTTCAACGTCACCCGCGTAGCCCGACAAAACCGGGTGGCAAGGTTAGAATCAGAAACACAAGGCTACACACTGATGAATGCAGAAGTCGCGTATAACGTAAAGGGCGGTCGATCCACACACTATACCTTCTTTGTGCAAGGCAAAAACCTACTCGACAGCGACATCCGTGTTCATACCTCATTTCTAAAAAATACCGCACCACTGCCTGGACGTGCAGTTGTAGTGGGGATTAGGGGAACGTTTTAGGTAAGATAGTGGATTAATTAGAGTCTCCTCAGAAACTCAGTAAAGATTGCGGATACAGTTTGAACTTTCCCCTGAGACTTTGAAAACTATTTAAGCAGCATTTAAATATTAAAAAGCCATATTTATAACCGCACGCACAAAGCCAAATAAAAACCTTCAGCAGCACGATCAGGTTCATAACCAGGAAGATGCTATTGATCCATGCTTCACTGGTGCGTGCTGTTTTTGCGCGGATATA
>JAJFJH010000361.1 GCA_021774155.1 Nitrosomonas sp. | reverse complement strand
TTGCAGACACCCAATGGACTCAATGTCAAAGGTGAGCGTGGAGCTATTGCAATACCACCAAATTCGAGAATAATTATTGCTAAAGATGGCACGGTTTCAGCGGTTCCTATTACACCTTTGCCTAATACAGTAGTGATCGTCGACCAGATTAAATTAGTTGATCCACCAGAGAATGAGCTAACCAAAGGCGAAGATGGTTTGTTTCGCGTAAAACATGGTAATGCAGTATTGGCGGATGTAAATGTGCAGTTGCATGACGGTGCACTGGAAGGGAGTAATGTCAATCTTGTGCATGAGATGGTGAGTATGATTACGCTAGCGCGTCAATTTGATATGCAAATGAAAATACTTGAGAGTGCAGAGCATAATGCACAACAAGCAAGTGAAATTATGGTTCTAAGAGGATAAATAGGCGTCAGGTATTTATTATAATTGAGTGTTTGCGTAAATGAAATGAGGTGATTTATGACTAGGTCTTTATGGATATCTAAAACAGGTCTTGACGCACAGCAGACTAAGATGGATGTCATCGCGAATAATTTAGCGAATGTCAGTACCAATGGCTTTAAACGTGCACGTGCGGTTTTTGAAGATTTACTCTACCAAACAGTTCGTCAACCAGGTGCTCAATCTTCACAGTTGACACAATTGCCTTCGGGGCTGCAACTTGGAACGGGTGTTAGACCTGTTGCCACACAGAGTATTTTTACGCAAGGAGGTTTGCAGCAGACTGACAATTCACGTGATATAGCTATCCAAGGTGAAGGTTTTTTTCAAATATTACAACCAGATGGCACACTTGCTTATACGCGTGATGGCGCGTTTCAGTCGGATATTAATGGCCAGTTAGTGACTTCCAGTGGATTTGTAATCCAACCAGCTATTACGATTCCACCAAATGCACAAAGTATTACAATTGGTCGTGATGGTACCGTTTCTGTGTTAGTTCCTGGATCAGCAGCACCGGTTCAAGTTGGCAATATGCAATTAGCCAGTTTTATCAATCCGGCTGGTTTGCAGAAAGTTGGTGAAAATCTCTATTTGCAAACAGCTTCTAGCGGCGTTGCGAATCAGAATGCCCCGGGTACTAATGGTATGGGATTACTTAACCAAGGTTATGTAGAAACTTCCAATGTGAATGTCGTGGAAGAATTGGTCAATATGATTCAAACACAGCGTGCTTATGAGATTAACTCAAAATCAATTGAAACGTCAGACCAAATGTTGCAGCGTTTAGCGCAACTTTAGTGAGATTGTTTAAAGGCTGATACCAATGAGTATTAAGATAAAATTAAATGATTTGCAATATTATCTTATATTAATAGTGCTATTAAGCACGATGACCGGTTGTGCGATTAAGCCGTCCACATCGTTGCATCAGCCAATTGCTATGCATCCCGCGCCTCAGGTGGCATCGACAGATCACGATGGCAGTATATTTCAGCAGGCCGGTAACAGTTCACAAGCGGGAAATCGATATATTCCACTATTTGAGGATAGAAGGGCGCGGGGTGTTGGCGATACTATTATTGTCACATTAAATGAGAGAACTAATGCCAGCAAGCAGTCTGGTAGTAACGTTGATCGTACGGGCAGCTTGGGAATGTCGGTTCCTAGTTTCCTTGGATTGCCGTTAAGTCTCTTGCAAAAAGCTGAAGCAGAGACAAGTACAACTAATACATTTGATGGCGGTGGCGCAAGTTCAAGTAATAATGATTTCACTGGCACCATTACGGTAACCGTTATCGAGGTGCTAACCAATGGTAATTTATTGGTAAGTGGCGAGAAATTAATCGGAATCAATCAAGGCCAAGAGTTCATAAGACTTTCTGGCATTATCAACCCGATCAATATCATGTCTAATACGGTGTCTTCGGTACAGGTAGCCGATGCTCGCATTGAATATCGTGCAAATGGTTATATTGATGAAGCGCAAACAATGGGCTGGTTGTCACGTTTTTTCTTGAGTGTATCCCCATTTTAATTGAGTAAAATGAAATCATAAACTTACTGACAAGATAATTCATATCATGAAATTATATCGTGTAATAACTTTTATATTCTTGCTGATAGCTTTACTTGTGCCAAGTCTAAGTGTAGCTGAGCGTATTAAAGATTTAGCTTCCATACAAGGTGTTCGTAGTAACCAACTAATTGGTTACGGCCTAGTTGTAGGTTTAGATGGCAGTGGTGATCAGACGACACAGACACCTTTTACGGTTCAAAGCATTATCAATATGTTGGGTCAGTTAGGTGTAAATCTACCACCTGGCACAAATCTACAGTTACGTAATGTTGCAGCCGTCATGGTTACAGCTACCTTGCCTCCATTTGCTAAACCGGGACAAAATATTGATGTCACTGTGTCATCGATGGGTAATGCTAAAAGCCTGCGAGGTGGTACGTTGGTCATGACACCACTTAAAGGAGTTGATAGTCAAGTCTATGCCATGGCGCAAGGTAATATATTGGTGGGTGGTGTGGGTGCCGCGGCAGCAGGTAGCAGCGTGCAAATTAATCATTTAAGTGTTGGACGTATTTCGGCAGGTGCAACGGTTGAGCGTGAAGTCCCTTCGACGCTTGGTCAGGGTGATTATGTCAATCTAGAGTTAAACACTACAGACTTTACTACCGTGCAGCGCATAGTTGATGCCATTAACCATACAATCGCACCAAATATTGCAACGGCAATTGATGGTCGTATGGTTCAAGTTCGTGCGCCAACACCGAGTAATCAACGTGTTATGTTTATTGCTCAACTCGAAAGCCTGGAAATAACTCCGGCACTAGGGGCTGCTAAAGTTATCGTCAACTCTCGTACTGGATCAGTAGTCATGAGCCAGACAGTTAAGCTGAATGCTAGTGCAGTAGCTCATGGCAACTTGTCAATTATTATTAATAGTGAGCCTATTATCAGCCAACCAGGTGCGTTTGCAGAACGCGGCGAAACGGTCGTGGCGCAACGGGCACAAGTTGAAATCCGAACGGAAGAGGGCAATTTAATGGTCGTACCTAGCGGTGCTGATCTTGGTGAAGTGGTAAAAGCGTTGACCGCAATAGGTGCAACTACACAAGATTTACTTTCAATTTTGCAAGCACTGAAAGCAGCAGGTTCCCTACGTGCTGATTTAGAAATAATTTAAAAAAACCGACCGATGATTAATACATATGACATTTCGAGTAAGCTGGCAGTTGACACGAGAAGTGTCGATGATCTTCGCTTACAAGCAAAAAAAGACCCAGATCAGGCGTTGAAAGAAGTCGCCAAACAATTTGAAGCCTTATTCGTTCATATGATGCTTAAGAGTATGCGTGAAGCAACACCAAAAGATGGTATGTTCGATAGCCAGCAAACCCAATTTTATACTCAAATGCTTGATCAACAATTAGCGCAGAGCATGTCTTCAAGAGGCATTGGTTTGGCTGATATGATGGTAAAGCAATTAACACAAGCATCGATTAAGCCGCTATCTACTGATCCAGTTGATTTTAAAAGCCATTCATCTGTTTCCCGCCATACTGGGGATGTTTCAAATTTACTTTGGCCATCAATAAATAGTACAGAAGGGTCTAATGGACTTGAGAAATCAACAAATACACCTGTTAGTGAGGCATTTAGTGTCCCATTAACGCCGAATAACACGATATCAATATCATCAGGCAAGCCAGAAGAATTTATTAGTGCTGTATGGACTCATGCAAAGGAAGCCGCAAAATTAACTGGTATACCCGAACATTTTATGATAGCTCAAGCGGCTTTAGAGAGTGGTTGGGGCAAACATGAGATCCGTCATGCGGACAACAGTTCAAGTTTTAATTTATTCGGTATTAAGGCGGGAAAGAACTGGAGTGGGGCAGTTGTAGAAGTTGTTACAACGGAATATGTCAACGGTGTAGCTGAGAAAATGACTGAAAAGTTTCGTGCTTACAATTCGTATGCTGAAAGCTTCCAAGACTATGCCAACTTATTATCTAATAATCCTCGCTATGAAACCGTTCTTAATAGCCAAGATGCGTCGGGATTTGCATATGGGTTACAACGTGCTGGATATGCAACTGACCCGATGTACGCAGACAAAATTATGCGTATTATTAATAGCAGCCCAATTAAAGATCATCAAATGATCTAAAGAATCGAACACTATAAATTCTTTTTTAATAGTGCCGTTAAATTTAGCAAGCAGGGGTGCCTGCGTAAATTATAAGTGAACTTATGGGAATTCTAGACATTGGCGTATCTGGTTTATCATCTGCAAGGGCTAATCTACAGACGGCTAGCCATAATATCAGTAATGTAAATACACCAGGTTATAGCCGACAGCAGGTACTTCAAGCCACCAATCTTGCACAATCAACTGGCGCAGGCTTTATTGGGCAAGGTGTTCATGTATCGACTGTTGAACGTGTTTACAGTCAGTTTCTAGTGAATCAATCGCTTCAAGCTCAGACAAAAAGTAATCAATTAGATACTTATCTGACACAAATATCTCAGGTTGATAATTTACTAGCAGATGCGAGTGCTGGGTTATCTCCGGCATTACAGAATTTTTTTGGGAGCTTGCAGGACCTTGCTAATAACCCAGCTTCGATACCATCCCGTCAATCGTTATTAAGTAATTCTGAGGCCTTGGTTTCAAGATTCCATGCTCTGGATGAAAATTTATCAGCTTCACGTGAAGGCATTAATTCACAGGTTCAAGGTACAGTTACTGAAATCAATTCAATAGCGACAAATATTGCAAACCTAAATAATAGTATTACTGTTGCTGAAGGCACAGCAGGTGGTCAGCCGCCCAATGATTTATTAGATCAGCGTGATGCCTTAGTCTCTGAGCTTGGCAAGTTAGTGAATACCAATTTTGTTAGGCAAAATAATGGAAACTATAATGTTTTTATTGGTAACGGCCAGCCATTAGTTGTTGGTTCAGAAACAATGACACTTAGAGCTGTTACTTCACCTAATGATCCATTAGAGATAACAGTTGGTTTTGTTGCCGGAAATAAAACGGTATTGATTCCAGAAAAATATTTACAAAGTGGCGGAAGTTTAGGCGGTTTATTAGCATATCGTAACGAAACACTGGATAGTGTGCAGAATTCGTTAGGGCGTATTGCCATAGGCTTGGCTCAAACACTAAACGATCAACATCGACTTGGGCAGGATTTAAATGGTGACTTAGGTGGTGATCTTTTTAATGTGCCAAGCCCCAAAGTTATTTCAGTTACAGGTAATGCGCCAGCTTCTAACATCACCATGGACATCAGTGATGTTACAGCACTAACAACCAGTGACTATAGGTTTTCTTACGATGGTGCAAATTATTCATTAACGCGATTATCAGATAATACCTCAGTTACTACTGCTGTTTTACCTTCAGGTGCTGCGCCCTTAACACTTGATGGCGTTGGCGTATCTGGGGCAGTGATTAACGCAAATGAAAGGTTCATAATTCAGCCAACACGTGATGTTGCCAAGAATATTTCTGTAGCAATTAGCGACACCGCTAAGCTTGCTGCCGCCGCACCAATTGAGACAAAGTCTTCGTTGTCTAATATAGGGTCAGGTGCTATTAGCGCCGGTACAGTAAACCCGCTTCCAATAGATGCAAACTTGCAACAGCCTCTTACAATAACTTTCCATACACCTGCGGATGGGCAATTTGATGTGGCGGGAATTGGTGTTGGCTTGCCTGCCGTGAATCAGGTTTATACCGATGGTGCAGATATTACTTTCAATGGTTTGACTGTTCAGATTAGTGGTACTCCAGGAGCCGGTGATGTATTTAGCATTGGTCCAAATAACAATGGAGGTAGTGATTCACGTAATGCATTATTGATAGCAGGATTACAAACTAAAAATATCTTAGTCGGTGGTACAGCTAATTATCAATCGACCTATGGCCAACTCGTTAGCCAGGTTGGAAATAAGACAAGGGAGCTTATCGTAACTAGCGAAGTTCAGGCAAACTTATTAGCTCAAACAAACGAATCATTACAATCGTTGTCCGGCGTGAATCTTGATGAAGAAGCTGCGAATCTATTGCGATATCAGCAGGCGTTCCAGGCATCAGGTAAAATTATAGAAGTAAGTAGCACCTTATTTGATACGTTACTTAATATTGGATAACGGTCAACTATAAAGGCAAATATTTATGATACGTTTAAGTACAAACACCATCCATGACAAAGCTGTAACGTCTATACTACAGCAGCAAGAAAAACTTCTTAATGTTCAACAGCAAGTGTCGACGGGACGACGCATTTTGACGCCAGCAGATGATCCTGTCGCTGCGGCACGTGCGTTAGAAATAATGCAAGCAGCTACTCTAAATACACAATATTCAGAGAATCGTAATATCGCTGCCACCAATTTAGGAGTTGTTGAAAGTACATTAGATGGCGTGACACGGTTGATACAGAATGTGCAAACAGCAACTGTCAATGCTGGGAATGCGACATTTACTGATTCAGACAGACAAAGTATTGTTACAGAGTTGCGTGGTCGATTTGAAGAATTAATAGGGCTTGCTAATACCACCGATGCAACAGGCCAATATCTATTCTCTGGCTATAAAGGAGATACTATACCATTTGTTAAAACAGCCACAGGAGTTGTGTATAACGGTGATCAAGGTGAACGAAAAATACAAATTGGTGCATCACGCCAGATCTCGACAGGTGAACCGGGCACTGACGTTTTTGAGCGTATAAAAAATGGAAACGGTGTATTTGTAACAGCAGCTAATTCAGGAAATGTTGGTGCAGGTGTTATTGATGTCGGTTCAGTGACAGCTCCCGCAAGTCTAACTGGAAATAACTATGAAATTACTTTTACGGTAACACCGCTGCCAGTTAAAACGACAACTTATGAAATTGTTAATACGACGACAGCTGCTGTAGTCTCAACTGGAAATTCTTATACCAGCGGCGATGCGATAACATTTGATGGTCTTCAATTCAGCATCAATGGTGAACCCTCAGATACTGACAGATTCACCGTGACAGCAAGCTCTAATGAAAGTATCTTTAAAACAATTGATGACCTTATCAAGGTGTTATCACAACCGTCGACCGGACAGCCTGGCGGTACCAGACTTATTAATGGGTTAAACACCGCATTTCAGAATTTAGAAAATGATTTAAATCAAGTTTTAACGGCCCGTGCCACTATAGGGTCACGTTTGCAAGAAGTTGATACGCTACAAAATATTGGTGAAGATTCTGCCATTCAATTTCAGCAAAATCTCTCTGAGTTACAAGATGTGGATTATGCAAAAGCAATCTCAGAATTAAATCAACAGCAGGTTTTCCTTGAAGCTGCACAAAAATCCTATGTGACGGTAACGAGTTTATCTTTGTTTGATTTCATATAATTGTTTTAATCCATGCAAAGTTGTAAGCAAGTATGACTTGATTAGACCACAACACATTTTCGTCATGTGAGGAAGAAGGTCAAAGCTAGAAAAGCACTGAAGCGCCTCAGAACAGTCGCTCGCTCGTTGATTCGGGAATTCAAAGAAGGTTCCGCAATATTGCTGTTTGATGGCTAGTTTTTATAAAACTATAGCAAGTCGACACTGAAAAAAATCGCATTAGAAGACATTACAGAAAAAATATGAACGAGAACTAGGTTGAGTAGTTATCTGTACTATTTTCGTAATTGCTCACCTCCTGTGAGGAAAGCATCTGACAGATCTTTGGAGGATAAAAATCTGATTTTCTTTCTTGCTGATAATTTTCTACATTAAGTCTTCTGGTCGTAATGATAAACCGGTGTTAAAGCGGTTCTGCAGTTTTGTTTCAATGCATCCATTTTTAGCCCATCAACCTGTCTTACATAGCTTCAAAAAAACTAATGTTGTGATGGCGTTATTTGCGCGGTAGATCAGGACAAGTTTAAAACTAGCAAGTGAAGTCTTGGATACAAGCTGTACATTTACTCAACTTCCCAAAGGTCAATAACCATAAGTGTTACAGGCTGAAATTTAATGTGCTGGCGCAATATTCAGGCTAGGCGGTGGTATTAACATTTTGTCCGAGATGTGAAGGTAGACTTTGTAATGATTTGTTGTCTGGAATGGCTTGTATCAAACTGAGAGCGCCTTCTGCACTCAGATTGATTGCTTTTTTAAGTACAGCGACACTGATTTCCTGTTGAGTGCTGGCTGCGTTTAGTGCTGTTGCTGTCTTCGTGATCCCTGTAACGTCCATGGTTTATTCCTTAGTTCTTGTGTCATATTTATAACGGTACTTAGCGTAGGATACTTAAGGTGATTGGTGACATAAGTCCGTTACTTAAATTTTCATCTTCAGTCGCACAGCCCAATCAAAGAGTCGCCCACCCAGAAACCACCTTGAGATAACCGCAATTTTAGAATCGGCGGGTAGTGCGTGTCGTGCTGGGGGAAATGATGCTTTTGCTGCATTGAGTACGGCTTTTGCGATAATCTCGGGGCCGGGTGCTTTGGGTTCATCAGTTAGAAGGCGGGGAAGGGCAGTTAGTAGTTTTTGATATGCTGGTGGATGGTTGACTGTCTCGAGTAATTCAAATTCCTTGGTAGCAAACTCGGTTTTAATTAATCCTGGTGCAATGACCACGACTTTAATGCCAAATTGAATGACTTCGCCGCGCAAGGTTTCTGACAACGCTTCAACAGCATGTTTGGACGCGGCGTACCAACCAAAACCTGGAATTGAGATTTTGCCTAAAATTGAGGTGATGTTGATTATGCACCCTGTTTTTTGAACACGCATATGTGGTAGGACTTCTTTTATGAAACGCGCATAGCCAAAGACATTAACTTCAAATTGCTGATGCGCCGCTTCCATTGAAACGCATTCAATGGCGCCTAATTGACCAAAGCCAGCATTGTTCACCAGCATGTCAATCCGACCTTTTGTTGAGATGACATGGCTGACTGCTACTTGTATGGCAGGGGCATCCGTTACGTCTAGGCAAACGGGTTCAATGTTGTCTGAACGTATTTGTTCCAGCCTGTCCATGCGTCGTGCTATGGCGAAAATATAATAACCATTTTGGGCGAGAAGTTCTACGGTTGCCCTCCCAATACCACTGGATGCGCCGGTCACTATTGCAATGCGTTGTACCATTTTTTCCTCATGATTAGACCCTAATAGGATATTTTGTCGATGATGGTAGCTTGTGCGATGCTATAACGGCAATAGATAATTGCATGGGAAGAATTTATGTGAGGTTGTTGAAAATGATACAAGTGATAAGGGTGGGTTATGTACACAGATGAAGATTTAGACGATGCGATCGAGGAAGGGATCTTTACAGAAACATCGGTGACGGCATTCCGTTCGTATATTTCCGAGTCGAATAGTCTTCCTGTTGCCGATGAAGAGAACATTAGGTTGGTTATGAGTTTTCATGATGTGTTTGTCGTGATTGCCTGTCTTTTACTGCTGATTTCCTCTGCTTGGGTTGCGACTAGTGTGCATCCAGCATTGGCGATGGTCGTCGTCTCGATGTTGTCTTGGGGATTGTCTGAACTATTTGCTAGGAAACGTAAAATGGCATTGCCTGCCATTGTGTTATTGATGACATTTGTGGGTAGTATTTTTGCTTGCTTTATGGTGTTGTTTGACAGTACGCCTGAGCGAATGTTTGTGTTGTCAGCTGCGGCGGCGTCCATCGGTGCGTGGCTGCATTGGAAGCGCTTTCAAGTGCCCATCACTGTGGCAGCGGGTGCCGCTTTTGTGGTGATGTTTGTAGTATCGCTATTTATGATTATTTACCCGAATCTCTTTGACTACACCTTATACTTGATTTTTTTAAGTGGAATTATCACGTTTTGCATTGCCATGATATGGGACTCTGCGGATATCAGTCGGATAACGCGCAAATCTGACGTTGCTTTTTGGCTTCACTTGGTCTCCGCGCCTTTAATTGTGCATCCTATATTCTCAAACTTAGGCGTTCTCAAGGGTGACGATAGTCTAATTAGTGTCGTCACGATAATGGGGCTGTATGCTGTATTGACCATTATTTCTTTGATTGTCGACCGGCGCGCATTCATGGTTTCATCGTTGGTCTATGTTTTATTTGCACTCACTGTTTTGTTGGGCACCTACGGGCTTGCTGGCGATAGCATTGCATTTGTCGGTGTGTTTATAGGATTCTCGTTACTTATGTTGTCTGGCTTTTGGCATAAAGCTCGCTGTCAGCTGGTTAACTATTTGCCGAAAACGATTCAAAATAAGGTGCCGCTCGCAGTTTGATGTGGGTTATTTGCATTCATTGTCATGTATAAATTGAGCAGGAGTAATTTTTTTGTATTGGAGGATAAGTGATGTTTAGTTGGTCATTATGGTGGGCACGTTTTATAATCTGCTCACAATAAATAATCTAATTCGGGGTGGTGAACTTTCGTTTTAGATATTACTTTAAAGCTGATGACTGAAAAGACGACCCGCGCAAGCATGAACCCAAAACTGAATCAATTACAGCCTTATCCTTTTCAGAAACTTAGAAACCTATTCGATGGTGTTAAGCCGAATTCTAACTATCAGTCGATTGGCTTGCATATTGGCGAACCAAAGCATCCAGCGCCTGAATTTATTTTTAAAGCGCTTGCTGAGAACATTAAAAGCATGGAAAGCTATCCGACGTCGTTAGGTGTTAATGCTTTGCGTACGAGTATCGCTTCATGGCTAACTCGGCGTTATGGTTTGCCGGCGGTTAATCCAGAGACAGAAATTATCCCAGTAAATGGTAGCCGAGAAGCGTTGTTTTCTTTTGCTCAGACAGTGATTGATAACTCTGCCCAGCAGCCAGTGGTTGTATGTCCTAACCCCTTTTACCAGATCTACGAAGGAGCTGCGTTGTTGGCAGGTGCTGAGCCTTATTTTATCAATACGCTACCTGAGAACGATTTTAAGCTGGATTTTGCACAAGTGCCTGATGATGTATGGATGCGAACACAATTAGTTTATGTGTGTTCGCCTAGTAATCCAACGGGTAGGGTGATGTCGATGGATGAGTGGCGACAACTCTTTGAGTTATCGGATCGTTACGATTTTGTTATTGCTTCAGATGAGTGTTACTCAGAGATTTATTTTGATGAGGCGAAAGCACCCATGGGTGGGCTTGAGGCGGCGCATAAATTAGGACGCAGTGGTTTTCAGAAGTTGGTAGTGTTTAGTAGCTTATCTAAGCGTTCTAATGTGCCAGGTATGCGTTCTGGTTTTGTTGCAGGTGATGCGGGAGTTCTGAAAAAGTTTTTACATTACCGTACCTACCATGGCTGTACGATGAACCCAGCCGTACAAGCGGCCAGTATAGTTGCTTGGGGTGATGAGGGGCATGTAATTGAGAATCGGCGTCAATACAATGAGAAATTTACGACGATTGTGTCCTCATTTGCAAAATCAAGTGCAATGTCTGTGACCATACCTGATGCGGCTTTTTACTTGTGGGCAAGAACGCCGATTAATGATGTCGTATTCACCAAGCAGCTTTATCAAGATTATAATGTTATTATTTTACCAGGGTCGTATTTGGCGCGAGAGGCACACGGGATGAATCCAGGTGAAAATTTTGTACGCATCGCGTTGGTAGCATCGCTGGATGAGTGTATAGAAGCCATTAACCGAATAAAAAGCCTGGCAAATCGTCACACTTGAAATAACAGAAATTAATATTAGGAAAAATTATGGAACAACTGCAAGCGACTATTGAAGAAGCATTTGACCGCCGTGCTGATATGACACCGCGTAACGTCGATGCTAATCTTAAGGAATCTATTACACAAGTATTGGAAATGCTTGATAGTGGGAAGCTTCGGGTTGCAGAGAAGATTGATGGTGATTGGGTCACACATCAATGGCTTAAGAAAGCGGTGTTGCTGTCTTTCCGTATTGAAGACAACAGCTTTATCAAAGGCGGGTTTTCTAATTACTTTGATAAAGTTCCGTCTAAGTTCGCGGATTACAGCTCGAG
This sequence comes from Nitrosomonas sp., assembly GCA_021774155.1. Taxonomy (GTDB): domain Bacteria; phylum Pseudomonadota; class Gammaproteobacteria; order Burkholderiales; family Nitrosomonadaceae; genus Nitrosomonas. Next base: position 28,297 of record JAJFJH010000361.1, on the reverse strand, counting down.
AGATTTCCGTGATGGTGGCTTCCGTGTTGTACCGCCTGCCGCCGTACGAAAAGGCTCGTTTATTGCTAGCAACGTGGTGTTAATGCCATCTTATGTCAATATCGGTGCCTATGTTGATGAAGGTACGATGGTTGATACTTGGGCAACCGTTGGATCATGTGCGCAGATTGGTAAGAATGTGCATTTGTCCGGTGGAGTGGGTATTGGTGGCGTGTTGGAGCCTGTTCAAGCGAATCCAACCATTATTGAAGATAATTGCTTTATTGGAGCGCGTTCGGAAGTGGTTGAAGGGGTGATTGTGGGTGAGAACTCAGTGATTTCAATGGGTGTTTATATTGGTCAGAGTACCAAGATATATAACCGCGAAACGGGTGAGGTCAGCTATGGACGTATTCCACCGGGATCGGTTGTTGTTTCAGGAAATCTGCCGTCAGCAAATAAAGAATATAGCCTTTACTGTGCGGTTATTGTTAAGCAAGTTGATGCTAAGACGCGTTCAAAGACAGGTATTAATGAACTGCTGCGCGGCATTTAAAGCCTAGCTGCGTTAGTCATTTCACAGAATCTCCATCATAGAAAATTCTGTGAGAGAGAGTTATTACTACGGTAGATCAATCTGATTGTCTACCGTATTCACTCCATCCACGATCCATGAGTGCATGGAGACACGTTCCGCTTGCTCTTGAGTATTGACTAAGCCGCTCAATATAACATGTCCATCGCTTACCTCAATCTTGATATCAAAGCCTTGAAGTTGTGGGTCCTCCAGTATAGCCGAACTTATCCGGTCAAAAATCAGCGGGTCACTATATACTGGTGCAGCAGGTTTTTCAACCCAAGACTCATGAATCCTTTCTCCGCAGCCCGTTGTTAACAATGTGCCAGCTAAGGCCAGTGATAAAATTGATAGTTTGTTGAATATACGCATTTTCTATCCCGTATCTGAGTTAATTAATAAATTGTAAGTAATGTGCAGTCAATCAGTTTAGCATCACTTATTCGTAGTAGCTAAAATACAAGGATGACAATTTTAAAAATATTTGGAAAGAATAAGTTGTTGGTGGGGTTTTTCTTAATTCTGTCCATTTTTACACAGGTAAATGATAGCAGTGTTGCGTCATCTCATACTGCAGCAATTGCATCGGCACATGAGCTGGCGACCAAGGCGGGTGAGACTATATTAGCGCGAGGTGGTAATGCATTTGATGCGGCAGTGGCGGTAAGTGCTGCCTTGGCGGTGGTTGAGCCTTACGCGTCGGGCTTGGGAGGCGGTGGCTTTTGGCTGTTGCACCGTGCCAGTGATGGCAGGGACATCATGATTGATGGTCGCGAAACGGCGCCGGGTAAGGCTTCAACCAAAATGTATCTAGGTACTGAGAATAAACCTATTCAAGGTGCTTCGCTCAATGGGCCATTAGCAGCAGCGATTCCAGGGACGCCTGCGGCGTTGGATCATATCGCCAAGCATTACGGCAAGCTGTCTTTGAAACAGAGTCTTACGCCTGCCGTTACCTTGGCGCGTGACGGGTTTAAGCTGGACTCACGTTTTGCGAACACATTGAAGAATCACCAAGACAAGTTAAATCGCTACCCGAATACAGCGCGGACTTTTTTGGATAAACGAGGTGACGCACCTGTTCAAGGGATTTTGTTACGTCAGTCGGCACTTGCTGCAACATTGAATGAAATCGGTAAAAAAGGCCGAGATGGTTTTTATCGTGGTTGGGTCGCAGAAGAAATGGTTCGGTCAGTTCAGCAAGGTGGTGGCATTTGGCAGCTTGAGGACTTAATTAGCTACCGTGTAATTGAGCGTGAGCCGGTGAAGTTTACCTACCGTGGGGCGCAAGTGACCACGGCATCATTGCCGTCATCTGGCGGCTTAACTTTAGCACAAGGTCTCAACATCATTGAAAACTTCACTTTGTCTGATTTGAGTGAATGGGATAAAGCGCATATCATTATCGAGGCGCTACGACACGCTTACCAGGATCGTATGAATTATTTGGGTGATAGTGATTTTGTTGACGTGCCAGAAACAAAGCTTCTAAGTAAAGCATATGCACGTAAACGAGCAGCAAGTATCAGTTTACAGCAAGTGGCACCAAGTCCAATCAATACAGATATTTCAAATCGAGAAGGGACACAAACCACACATTTTTCCATTGTTGATAACGAAGGGAATCGGGTGGCTGCGACCATGAGCGTCAACACATTCTTTGGGTCAGGTTTTGTTGCTGGTAAGACGGGGGTGCTGCTTAACAACGAGATGGACGATTTTTCAGTGAGTCATGATCTGCCCAATGTTTTTGGCTTGTTTGGCATGAAGGCAAATTTTATTGCGCCAGGTAAACGTCCTTTGTCGAGTATGTCACCGACCTTTGTGGAGGATAGCAAGGGTGTGTTAATTGTTGGCACACCGGGTGGTTCCAGAATTATTAGTATGGCGCTGTTGGTAATTATTGATTATGTGGATAATCAACAAACAAACCCAATGATGCTGGTTTCTAAACCACGCTTTCATCATCAATATTTACCAGATTATATGATGATAGAACCCGATGCGTTTGATAAACAATGGGTTTCCCGCTTGAAATCAAAAGGGCATACAGTGCAGGTAGGGAAAAGGCAATGGGGAAATATGCAGTTAATTTATGTTGATAAAAACAACCGTGATTCTCATGTGGCCAACGATCCGCGCGGTTTTACTGATACACGTTATTAATTTTATGATCGATTTAGATGTCTATATTTTGGTAACGAATTTGACCAAATATGGTAGTTACGTTATTTTGATCGGTTTTCGAAGGCGTATTCCATATAAACTAGGAGGCTGTCCGAGAATAGTTGTCGTAGCAAGGGGAAGTAATTTTGAGGTGAATGGTTATTCTATTTAACGGAAATGATCGGGAAATCTGACCAAAATGGCTTTCCCACGGTAAATTATCCTATTCTTGGACAGTCTCCTAGTGTGTTTTATTTACAACGAGCATTTTAAATAGCTAATAATTAATTGTTTGTATGATTGTGTAGTGAGAAGATTTATAAAAATAATGCACGGAATGCAGAAATTTCATAAGTAGTGCGTATAATATGCTGATATTATTTATCGATAACGCTGGGTACTTATGACCAAAACCACTAAGCTTGTTTCTGCATCCCAGCCAGAAAATTATGAGGCAGCATCAGTTGAGCTGGAAAATATTGTGGCAAAAATGGAAGCGGGGCAGATGCCGTTGGAAGACTCTCTCGCAGCTTATAAGCGTGGTATCGAGTTATTACAATATTGTCAAAACACATTACAAACCGCGCAGCAGCAAGTGCGTATTCTTGAAACAGATATGCTGAAAAATTTTTCTACGTCTGGTATAGATGAACGCTGATTTTCAAAGTTGGGCAAGAGATTGCCAGAGTCGCTTAGAGACTTTCCTGGAATCACAACTCGCAAAAACTGATCGTGAACCGGCGCGATTGCATAGTGCGATGCGCTACAGTGTTTTGGGTGGTGGTAAGCGGGTACGTCCGTTATTTTCTTTTGCTGCAGGAGCACTCAATGGTGCGGATGCAGAACGCATAACGGTTGTAGGTGCCGCGGTTGAGTTGATACACGCTTATTCCCTGGTACATGATGATATGCCATGCATGGATGATGACGTGTTGCGACGCGGCAAACCCACGTGTCATGTGGAATATGATGAAGCCACGGCATTATTGACAGGCGATAGTTTACAAAGTTTGTCTTTTCAGTTGCTGGCAGAGCATCAAGTGGCAGACTCAGCACAAGTACAGTTAGCTATGATTAAACAGTTAGCGCAAGCATCAGGTTCACGCGGCATGGCTGGTGGGCAAGCTGTTGACCTTGATAGTGTTGGTAAAGCGCTGACCTTGCCAGAACTTGAGTTTATGCATATTCATAAAACTGGTGCTTTGATTCGTGCAGCCGTGATGTTGGGCGCACAGTGTGGCAATCGTTTGAATGAGGAGCAATTAACACAGTTAGATCATTTTTCTAAATGTGTCGGACTGGCATTTCAAGTGGTAGATGATGTGCTTGATTCCGAAGCAACAACCGCGACATTGGGCAAAACAGCCGGTAAAGATGCAGATAATGATAAGCCAACTTATGTCAGTATTTTAGGTGTTAATCAAGCACGTGAGCTAGCTGAGTCATTGCGTCGTGATGCTTTTCAGTCATTGGAAAGTTTTGGCGATGCGGCTGCTCGATTGAGACAAGTCACTGATTTCATAATTCAACGTGAATTTTGAGAGCAGTTTTTTTAAAAGATTTCTTATATCAAATTCTGAATGTACCCCCTGTTAGATACTATTAATTCGCCTTCCCAGCTGCGCTCATTGGATTGCAAGTTGTTACCGCAACTTGCTGAAGAGTTGCGCAATTTCTTAGTTAATTCTGTTTCGGAGACTGGTGGCCATTTGTCATCAAATCTTGGCACGGTTGAGCTGACGATTGCTTTACATTACATTTTTGATACACCTAACGACAGAGTCGTTTGGGATGTTGGCCATCAAACCTACGCGCATAAAATCCTGACGGGCCGTCGAGAAGGAATGAGTAAGTTACGTATGCATGGCGGTATTGCAGGATTTCCGCGTCGGGATGAAAGTGAGTATGATGCTTTTGGTACGGCACATTCTAGTACGTCGATTAGTGCAGCACTTGGTATGGCAGTGGCTGCACAATTAGAAGGTGTCGATAGACGTGCTATTGCGGTGATTGGTGATGGCGCCATGAGTGCTGGTATGGCATTTGAAGCATTGAATAATGCGGGTGTGATGGACGCTAATTTATTGGTTGTGTTGAATGATAATGATATGTCCATTTCACCGCCTGTCGGCGCTTTAAATAACTATCTTGCTAAGCTGATGTCTGGGCGTTTTTATGCTAGTGCACGACGTGCCGGAGAAAAAGTACTCAGAGTTGTGCCGCCTGTACTGGAACTTGCCAAGCGTGCTGAAGAGCATATGAAAGGAATGGTGACGCCGGGTACGTTGTTTGAAGAGTTTGGCTTCAATTATATTGGCCCAATTGACGGCCATGATTTAGAAGTGCTGACTACTACGCTGAATAATATTCGGCAATTGAAAGGCCCGCAGTTTCTACATGTAGTGACACGTAAAGGTGCAGGCTACAATGTGGCTGAGGAAGACCCTATTCTCTATCATGGCGTTGGAAAATTTGATCCTGATGAGGGGATTGTGCCTAAGCCTGTGAACAAGCCAACTTATACAAAAATTTTTGGTGACTGGTTGTGTGACATGGCGGCAATGGATTCACGATTGATTGGTGTTACGCCCGCCATGCGAGAGGGTTCAGGGCTAGTTAAATTTTCTAAAGAATATCCAAAGCGTTATTTCGATGTGGGTATCGCAGAGCAGCATGCGGTGACATTTGCTGCAGGTGCGGCTTGTGATGGCTTGAAACCAGTTGTTGCGATTTACTCAACATTTCTACAGCGTGGCTATGATCAATTGATTCATGATGTTGCTATTCAGAACCTTCCCGTTGTATTTGCACTTGATCGGGCAGGTTTGGTCGGTGCAGACGGCCCGACACATGCGGGTAGCTTTGACTATTCATTCTTGCGTTGTATTCCCAATATGACGGTGATGGCACCGGCTGATGAAAATGAATGCCGGCAGATGCTTTATACCGCATTCCAAATGGATACCCCAACAGCAGTGCGGTACCCGCGTGGTGCTGGAACGGGCGCGGAAGTACAAAAAGAGATGGTTGCATTGCCTATGGGTCGTGGTGAAGTACGCCGTAAGGGCGAAAAAGTTGCTTTGCTTGCTTTCGGTAGTATGGTGACGCCTTGTTTGGGTGCGGCAGAAACACTAGATGCAACGGTTGTTAACATGCGTTTCATTAAACCAATAGATGATGCATTAATTGCATCATTAGCTGAAGATTACGATTTGCTGGTTACGGTTGAAGAAAATACGACCATAGGTGGCGCTGGCAGCGCAGTTTTAGAATCATTAGCGATGGGCGGTGGAGTGACTAAGGTGTTACAGCTTGGTCTGCCGGATATTTTTATCGATCAAGGCGATCATGCACAAATGTTGGCTGATTGCGGGTTGGACAAGGACGGTATTGTTAAATTTGTTCAGGAACATTTACCTAAATAAACAATCATACTGATAATACGAGAATTATGAATAAACAAATGGATATGCCGATCGCCGATGTGCAAAGTGCACCAGACACGAGACACATTGCAATTGACAGGGTGGGTATCAAGGCGATTCGCCATCCGGTCAAAGTGGCAGACAAAGATGGGGGCGTTCAGCATACAGTCGCTGTTTTTAATATGTATGTGAATTTGCCGCACAATTTTAAGGGCACCCACATGTCTCGTTTTGTGGAAATACTCAATGATAATGAGCGTGAGATTTCTGTCGAATCATTTGAGAATATTCTGCAGACCATGATGCGAAAGTTGGAAACATCATCAGGTCATATTGAAATGACATTTCCTTATTTTGTGGACAAATCAGCACCTATCTCTGGTGTGAAAAGTTTGCTGGATTATGAGGTTACTTTCATTGGTGAGATTAAAGAAGCCAAATATGAATTCACCATGAAAGTCGTTGTGCCCGTGACTAGCCTTTGTCCATGTTCAAAAAAAATATCTGAGTATGGAGCGCATAATCAACGTTCGCATGTGACTATTTCCGTGTGCACGAATAGTTTTGTGTGGATTGAAGAAGTTATCCGGATTGCTGAAACACAGGCGTCTTGTGAGCTTTACGGGCTGTTAAAACGGCCCGATGAGAAGTATGTCACTGAGAAAGCCTACGACAATCCCAAGTTTGTTGAGGATATTGTGCGAGATGTTGCTGAGGTTTTAAATAATGATTCGCGGATTGAAGCCTACGTGGTTGAATCAGAGAATTTTGAATCCATCCATAATCATTCGGCTTATGCATTGATTGAGCGGAATAAAAGAATGACTGCACGGGGATAGAATTTAGTCAATTCCCTTCCGAGTGAAATCTTTCAAGCGAAAACCAAGCAGCCATAATGCGGCAAAATAACTGGTCGCGCCGGTTAAGATGACCCATGCTAATCGAGATGCGCGGTTAATTGCGGAATCGTCTAACCAGGAGGCGTCGTTCCCTGTCGCAACCCATAATGTCATTCCCATGATAATTAGCGATGTCAGTATTTTGAAGAAGAAAATAAACCAGCCGGGTTGCGGTTGATAGATGTTGTGGCTGCGTAGTTTGTAAAATAGCAAGCTAGCATTCAGACAAGCGCCCAATCCTACTGCTAACGCTAATCCAGCGTGTTGTAATGGGCCGATAAAGGCAAGATTCATTAATTGTGTAGCAATCAGGGTAATAACTGCAATTTTTACCGGCGTCTTGATATTTTGTCGCGCGTAGAATCCGGGTGCCAGGACTTTTACAAAAATGAATCCTAGTAAGCCAAAGCTGTAAGCAATCAATGCTTCACGTGTCATCCAAACGTCATGAACTGTGAATTCGCCGTAATAAAATAAGGTGGAAATTAATGGGGTTGAGAGTAACGCTAAGGCCACAGCAGCAGGGAGTGTTAATAAGACCGTTAGACGTAATCCCCAGTCCAGTAAACGAGAGTATTCTTCTGTGCTGTCACTATTGTGGTGGCGTGCAAGTGAAGGTAGTAGCACTGTGCCCAATGCAACGCCCAGTAGACCTGCAGGAAACTCCATAAGCCGGTCTGCGTAGTATAACCATGACACGCTGCCTGTAACCAAAAGTGAGGCAAATATGGTGTTGATCAACATGCTGATTTGTCCAACGGATACGCCGAATACGGCAGGGCCCATGAGTTTAATCACACGCCAAGCGCCTGTTTCTTTGAACTTGAAACGTAAACGAGGGAATCGCTTGATACGCATGAGAAACGGTATTTGAAAGGCCAGTTGTAGTGCGCCACCGATGAATACCGCCCATGCTAGTGCCATAACGGGCGGCTCAATGTGTGGAGCAAGCCATAATGCACAGGCAATAAATGACAAATTTAGCAGTGCGGGTGTAAGTGCAGGGACAAAAAACTTGCCATATGTATTAAGAATACCGCCTGCTAATGAAACCAACGAGATAAAGAATATGTAGGGGAAAGTAATCTTCAGTAATTCGACTGTTAAATCAAATTTCTCTGGGTCATTCATAAAGCCCGGTGCGCTGGCTTGAATGATAAATGTCGCACTAATAATGCCAATCAGCGTGACGGAAAAGAGTGTGATACTTAGCAGATAAGCAATATGATCAATGAGATCGCGTGTTTCTTCTTCGGTGCGTTTATTTTTAAATTCGGCAAGTATAGGTACAAATGCTTGAGAGAAAGCGCCCTCGGCGAATAATCTGCGTAGTAAATTTGGGATGCGAAATGCAACAAAGAAAGCGTCTGTCGCAACACCTGCGCCAAAGATTCTCGCGATTAATACATCTCGCAAAAATCCAAGTATGCGAGAAACAAAGGTCATGCTACTGATCGTAACGAGTGCTTTAAGCAGATTCATGGGGATGTATAGTAACCTGAATTGTCAATTTAGCTATGTAGAAATAAATAAAATTTTATTGCACTACCTAAGAAATTTATATTGCGTTATGCTGTGGGAGATTATCGGGAAGTTATTTTTGAAGTTAGGCATGGATATTAATATGGGTATTGCGTTATGTAAAAACTCTGCGTAATATTCGCTCAGAATATTTTTAACTATTTATTTTTGTAATTGACGCGTTACCCGCACCATCATTTATGAATTTATTTGATTATTTACAATCACAGTTATAGGTAAACTTAAATGAGTAGCCAGAGATTTTCAACTGCTTCATACTTAAGGGTGTTCTTAAATGAATTTGCTAATCATATTCATTATTTGATTATGCTAGTAGCAATCATTGGTATTTTCGTTTTTGATTTGGCTTCGTCTTCAGGCATTGCGGCTGGCACATCGTATGTTCTGGTTGTTTTTGGGAGTCTTTTTATAAAGGGGAATATACCAACTTATGTTGCCGCAGTGATGGGGTTGATCTTTACGATTACAGGGTTTTTTTTGTCTGCGTCAGTGATTAATCCACTAGAAACGGCGATGATTAACCGGTTGCTTGCTGCTTTATTAATTATTGGTGCCGCTTTAATTGTGATCCGAATTAAAAAAGCGGATGAGAATATCTTAGCTTTGAGAATTCAGTCTGTTATTGATCCATTAACACAAACTAAAAATTATCGAGCGTTTGAACAAGAGTTAAGTAGAGGAATACTGCTACATAAAAGACACAACAGAAGCTTGTCGGTTGCTTTTATTGATATCGATAATTTACATAAGATTAATCAATCTTATGGTAGTGATGGTGGAGACAGTGTAATTAATCAAGTAGCAAAAGAGATAGAAGCCAATATCAGAAGTAGCGATGTTTTGTATCGGCTGGCCGGGGACAAATTTGCAGTTTTATTTGCGGAAACGGGTATGCGAGGTACCAAAAGTGTGGGTGAGGCTATTTGCAAAAAAACTTCTAGCAAGATTGCGCTGAGTGGTCGAAATGTTACGTTGAGTATGGGTATTGCAACGCTTGAGGAAAAAGATAGCGAAAGATCGCTGTGCCAGCGTGCTGAAAAAGCATTGTTGCAATCTAAAGCAGATGGAAAAAATAGAGTAACAACAGTGCCTCCCGTAAGTACAAAAGATACATCACGTATTGCTGCCATTCTAGCTCGGTCTCGGTACTAAAAAACATGAAGTCTCTAAGGTATTTGCCTTAGAGGTTTTTTTGCGAATTAGAACAGTAGAATAGAGCATCCTTCCTGCCTTATATGCTTCTTATCGAAGTTTTGTTCCTATTGACACTCACAATATGTGAGTCGTCACCAAGCCAATTAAATCCGGCTTATTGGGTTTGCCGGATATCTTCGTTTTAACTGTCATTGGATCTTAAAAGTAGAATTAATTTGGTGATTAAACTTAAATTTTTGCGTGCAATAATTTTTATCACATCCAATTTTTATAGTCCTGGTACAATTCCGCCCATGAATTGATGGAAATCAAGAAACTGTTGGTCAACTTAAAGATAAACAAATTATCGCTAAAAACTTTCAGATAAGCTTGGGTGTATAAAAGTGAATTGTCGTGTGAAATAACAAAAGCTTTTAGTCATCAAATAATAGCTGTTGTATTAATTGATCTATAGTTCCTCTAAAATGCAGGTATATTGAGCCAATAAAATAATGCGTAATATACTGTATTAATTTTTTTAATAATTAGGGGGGGCTGTTGTTACGTATCTATAATCACTATATATCAAGGTATACTGCATTACTTGTCAGTATAGAATTCTTGTTATTGATAGCTGTGTTTTATTTGGGTATTTTTGTTCGTTTTAATGATCAAGGAGCAGCTATAGACTCGTTAACTTTATTGTTTCCAGCAGTCATAGTCTATGTTCTTATTATCATGTCAAGTATGGCCGTCATTGGTATGTATCAAATAGATTCGCGGCAAAATTTTAAAGCGATTTTATTTCGATTAATGCCTTCTATGGTCGTAAGTTTTGCCTTGATGACTTTTGTGTTCTATTTAATACCTGTGCTTTATTTAGGGCGTGGGGTCTTAATAGTGGTAATGATACTTTCATTTTGTGTCATTCTTGCTGAGCGCACCTTGTTTTTCAAATGGTCTAGTCTGGGAGTGCTGCAGCCTCGTGCATTAGTGTTAGGTATTGGTGAAAATGCAAAAGAGTTGATCGGTCGACAAGAAGATGATTCTGGCTATCGTAGGCCTAAAATAGTTGGTTTTGTGCCCTTTTATGGAGAAGAGCGTTGTGTTCCTGCGTCTGATGTTTTAGCTTCAGGCAGTACGTTAGTTTCGTTAGTTGCACAATATAATGTTAGTGAAATTATTATTGCAACGCAGGAAAGACGTGGGGGAAGTTTCCCTATTCAAGAACTGCTGGAGTGTAAAATGCACGGAATAAAAGTTACTGATATTGCGACTTTTTTCGAACGGGAGAAAGGGCATATTCGAATGGACTCTTTATACCCAAGTTGGTTGGTTTTTGGTGGAGGGTTTGATCAAAGTTTGTTTCGTTCGGTTATTAAGCGTGTTTTTGATGTGTTTGCGTGCGTTATTTTATTGGTTGTTGCTATACCAATCATGATTGTCACTGCCATTTTGATCTTGATTGAGGATGGTTACCCAATTTTTTATCAGCAAGAAAGAGTGGGAAAAGGAGGCGATGCATTTATGGTGCTTAAATTTCGCAGCATGAAAAAAATGCAGAGAAGAATCAAGCGCCGCAATGGGCGACTGAGAATGACCCAAGAGTTACACGGGTTGGAGGGTTTATACGAAAACTGAGAATAGACGAATTACCTCAGATTTTAAATGTGTTAAAGAATGAAATGAGTTTTGTTGGTCCTCGTCCAGAACGACCTTATTTTGTCGACACTCTATGTGCAAAAGTGCCATATTATAATTTTCGTCATACGATCAAACCAGGCATTACAGGTTGGGCTCAGGTTAAGTATCCATATGGCTCTTCAGTGGAAGACGCAATAGAAAAGCTTCAATATGATTTATATTATGTAAAGAATCATAGTCTTTTCCTTGATGTGATTATTTTAATTGATACGGTAGAAGTGGTTCTTTTTGGAAAAGGTGGTAGATAATTCTGGGTTTCGATAATTATATATGTTGGAAAACATTGCACTAGTAAGTTATGCGTCTGCAGTATTGGCCTTTTTCTTTTTGACAGTACTTTTGTTGACAAGCTGGCGAGGGCGTCTGTATGGCATGATGCTAACGGTTGCTTGTTTGTCTTCTGCATTATGGGCCGCAATCATCGTTTATCAACTTGCTTGGGGTTATTCTGCGCCATTTTTAACGTATAGTTTAGAAATGCTTCGTAATGTGACTTGGTCTGCTTTTCTAATTGTCTTGCTGGGGCCTTTTCAGACGGCAAAAAATGATGTTTCTCTTCCAAAAATCAGGACCTCCGTCATTGCTATATCAGTGCTCTACCTTGTTTTTTTAATTGTTCCTCTTTTTTCTCCTGATGAAATAGGAGTTACATACAATGTGATCAATAATTCTCTGGCCAGTATCGCCAGTAGTGTGTTAATGGCTATTATTGGTGTGATGTTAGTTGAGCAGTTCTATAGGAACACTCCGGTTGATCAGCGTTGGGGTATAAAGTTTATTTGTTTGGGTATTGGTAGTATTTTTATCTATGATTTTTATTTATACAGTGATGCCTTGTTATTCAGACATGTGAATGAAGATCTATGGGCTGCCCGGGGCGGAATTAATGCCTTGGTTGTTCCATTAATAGCAGTTTCAGCTGCGCGGAATCCACAATGGGCGGTTGGGATAGCCGTTTCACGCCATATTTTATTTTACTCAGCTGCATTGTTTGGGACGGCGATTTATCTACTTGTCATGGCGGCAGCTGGGTATTATTTGCGTTTTTCTGGAGGAAGTTGGGGCACAGTATTGCAAATGACGTTTCTTTTTGGTGCAATGATGTTGCTTGTCGGCGTAATGTTTTCTGGCACCATAAGGTCTTGGTTAAAAGTGTTTATTAGTAAGCATTTTTTTAGTTATAACTATGATTACAGGGAGGAATGGTTGCGTTTTACGCGTACCCTCTCAAAAGGGAGAGGTGATTTAGGTGAGAGGGTGATTGAAGCGTTAGCTAATCTAGTAGAAAGTCCGGGAGGTGGTTTATGGCTTTGTCGTGAAACAAGTAATTATGAGCCTGCTGCGTCTTGGAATATGACGTTAATAAATGAATCAGAATCTGTAAATAGTGATTTTAGTCGTTTCTTGGAAGATAACGAATGGGTGGTTGATCTGCAAGGAAGCAACATAAATACAGTAAACAATACAGAAATTGTATTGCCCGACTGGCTTAAAACGTTATCGACTGTGGGATTAGTCATTCCGTTGATGTTGCAAAAGAAACTGATGGGCTTTGTTGTGCTGATGCAGCCAAGAAGCCGCATGAAGCTAAACTGGGAAGTGACGGATTTGCTGAGAGTTGCTGGTAACCAAGCAGCAAGTTACTTGGCTCAAGATGAGGCTGCAAAAGCATTGATTGTTGCTCGTCAATTTGAATCTTTCAATCGGATGTCTACTTTTATGGTACATGATCTTAAAAATCTAATATTTCAGTTATCACTTTTGCTTTCTAACGCAGAAAGACACAAAGGCAACCCAGAGTTTCAGCGTGACATGGTGGAAACAGTCGATCTTTCAGTTCATAAAATGAAGCGGCTGCTGGAAAAGTTAAGTAGTGGAAATGCTTTAGAAAAGCCTGATTTTTTATTATTGGATAAGTTGTTGCTTGAGATTATGGAAGGAAAATCGGCTTTTAGGCCGTGTCCTGTTTTGGAGGTTGTCGATAAAGAATTGGTTGTGTTAGCTAATCGCACGCGATTTGAGCGTGTGTTGGGCCATCTCATTCAGAATGCGATTGAGGCGACAACCGCTGATGGTCGGGTAAGTGTTCGGTTATTGAAAAAAGGTGGTGCTGCGGTTATTGAAATTAAAGATACTGGGCACGGCATGAGTGAGAAATTCATTAATGAGCGCCTTTTTAAGCCTTTTGAGTCAACTAAACCTGCAGGTATGGGGATCGGAGTTTTTGAGAGCAGAGAGTACATCCATGAACTCGGGGGTAAGCTAGAAGTGGTAAGTGAAGAAATGGTTGGTACAGCATTTCATTTAGAATTGCAACTAGCAACAACATAAGAATACCCTTAGATCATAAGAGTTAGGAATTGAGTAATACTGTTACTCTTATGGCAGAAGCAAGATCTATGAATTGATTATGAGTTCGTATGCATATTCTTTCGTGCTGTATTTGCTATATTAATATTCAAAATGTTACAAAGATTGTCTCGTTTATTTTCTCAATCCCGATGTTGAGGCTAAGTAAAAGTTTTGAGTGACTCATCTGTCAAATCAACGGTTAAAAGTGCAGGTAATCATATGCAATTAAAACAAGAAAAAAAAAGACTGTTGGTCATTGAGGATGACTTGGGTCTACAGAAACAGTTACGCTGGAATTTTGATGGTTATGAGGTGTTTGTTGCGACTGATCGAGAAAGTGCGCTTGCACAAGTTCGACGGCATGAACCATCAGTTATAACGATGGACCTTGGCCTACCGCCTGATCCTGATGGATCCACTGAGGGTTTGGCTACTTTACAGCAGATACTTACACTCGCGCCCGATACTAAAATAATTGTACTAACTGGAAATCAAGACCATAGCAATGCTTTAAAAGCGATTGAAATGGGCGCGTATGATTTTCATCAAAAACCGTTTGATCCAGTTATGCTTGGGTTAATTGTCGAGCGAGCATTTTATTTGCACGCATTGCAACAAGAAAATCGTAATTTAACATTAAGTCAAGGAGACTCACCTGTTTCTGGTGTTATAACACGTGACCCAGTCATGATTAAAGCATGCAGAGATTTAGAAAAAGTAGCGCCTTCAGACGCAACGGTCATGTTGCTTGGTGACAGTGGTACGGGTAAAGAAGTCATGGCGCGGCTGCTTCATGAATCGAGCGTCAGGAAAGAAAGGCGATTTATAGCCATAAATTGTGCGGCAATACCTGAAAATCTTCTCGAAAGTGAACTTTTTGGTTTTGAGAAAGGTGCATTTACTGGTGCATCGAAACAGACGCTCGGAAAGATTGAGCTTGCTAATGGAGGAACTTTCTTTTTAGATGAGGTGGGAGATTTGCCAATGTCTCTTCAAGCTAAGCTTCTACGCTTTCTTCAAGAAAGAATGATTGAAAGAATAGGGGGGCGTGAAGAAATATCGGTGGATGTAAGAATCGTATGTGCAACACACCAGAATTTAAAAAAATTGATTGAAGAGGGGAGCTTTCGTGAGGATCTTTATTATCGATTAAGTGAAATTGTGATTACGATTCCGCCTTTATGTGACCGAATTGGTGACGCTATTTTACTGGCGCATTATTTTAAAAATAAGTTTTGTGATAAAGAAGGAAAGTCTTCGTTAAATTTTAGTCAGGAGGCTTTGGCTGCGATAGAATCGCATGGTTGGCCAGGTAATGTTAGGGAAATGGAGAATTGTATAAAACGTGCGGTTATTATGACAGATGGTCCTAGTATTGCTGCAGAGGATCTTGGTTTGCATCCTAGTGATGCAGATATGGAACCGCTTAATTTGCGTGAAGTACGTGAAAAAGAAGAATACAAGGCATTAATCAAAGCATTAGCAAGAGCCGATGGAAATGTTGCTCAAGTTGCTAAGTTGTTGGGTGTTAGTCGCCCCACTATTTATGATTTAATGAGCAGGTATGGGCTCAAATGATTAATAAATCAAAGTATTGTTGTTCTATTATTGCAAATTAAATTTATAAATGTTTGATCTTGCACATGAATTAATTATTGATTCGGCAACTGATGCGCCTGATGCAGAGGCGCTGGTTTATCAGGGAAAGCGACTGTCCTATGCTGATTTGGCAACAGGTGTTGAAAGATTCTCAGCTAGTTTGATTAGTTTAGGCGTTGATCGCAATGAGCGTCTAGCTGTTTATTTAGAGAAACGATTGGAAGTTGTTATTGCGTTATTTGGAGCAACAGCTGCTGGCGGTGTGTTTGTGCCAATTAATCCATTGCTTAGACCAGAGCAAGTGACCTATATTCTGGGCGATTGCAATGTTAGAGTCCTAGTAACTTCGCTAGAACGCTTAAAATTACTGATAGATGTTCTGCCGCAGTGTCATGATTTACACACGGTTATTGTCGTTGGTTTGGTTGATGAGCTGCCAAATCTCCCAGGCTTGAAAGTTTTAACCTGGGAGGCTATTCGTTCCAGTGTTGGGTTAAATAAAGTACGTCGTAGAATCGACAGTGATATGGCTGCTATTCTTTATACATCAGGAAGTACGGGTAAGCCAAAAGGTGTTGTGTTGTCGCACCGTAATCTTGTAGTCGGAGCGAAGAGTGTTTCACAATATTTAGAGAATCAATCCAGCGATAGAATTTTGTCTGTACTACCACTTAGCTTTGACTATGGATTAAGTCAATTAACGACGGCTTTTTATAAAGGCGCGACAAATGTTCTAATGAATTATTTGTTGCCGCGAGACATTATTCGAACGTTAGAAAAAGAGAATATTAGTGGTCTCGCAGCCGTACCCCCTTTGTGGATACAACTGGCGCAATTAAATTGGGAAAAGGTTGACTCATTACGTTACATTACCAATTCAGGTGGTGCTATGCCAATTGCAACATTGAGTTTACTTCGCCATGCCTTACCCAAAACAAAAGTTTTTTTAATGTACGGATTGACCGAAGCGTTTCGTTCAACTTTTCTGCCACCAGAGGATATTGATGCGCGACCTGATTCAATGGGTAAGGCAATACCGAATGCTGAAATTCTTGTGTTACGTGAAGATGGTTCTCAATGTGCGGTTGGGGAGCCAGGAGAACTTGTTCATCGTGGGTCCTTGGTTTCTATGGGGTATTGGGGTGATGCGCAAAAGACAGCAGCTTGTTTTAAGCCTATCCCCTCTAGGCAATCAGGTCTTCCAATACCAGAGCTTGCCGTATGGTCAGGCGATACAGTACGTATGGACGAAGAAGGCTATTTATTTTTTATTGGTCGCCGAGATGAAATGATCAAGACTTCGGGTTACCGAGTCAGCCCAACAGAAGTCGAAGAAGTTATCTATGCGACAGAATGCGTCGGAGATGCCATCGCCATTGGAGTCCCGCATCCTGCTTTAGGTCAAGCGATTGTTGTCGTTGTTACCGCACGTGAAGGTGTGGTGATTGATAGTGATGAGTTGATAGCTGCATGTAAACCACACCTTCCGGCGTTTATGTTGCCGAGTCTAATTGATATCCGTGAAGGCTATTTGCCACGAAACCCTAATGGGAAAATTGACCGTAGGCGCCTAGCGTCAGAATTACAAGGTGTTTTTATGGAAATTCCCGGGTGAATTTACGTCCAGTACACGCACCTTTGACACAATTCTCCGTGCATGATGATTGTCTTCAAATTGGTGGTATGTCACTGACTAGGTTGGCGCAACGAATAGGTCATACGCCTTTTTATGCTTATGACCGGGAAAAGATTGCAGAGCGAGTGGCGTTGTTACGTCAACATTTGCCAGATGAGATTCATTTGCATTATGCAATGAAAGCCAACCCTATGCCTGCTGTTGTACAACATTTTGCAACGTTGGTTGACGGTATTGACGTTGCGTCAATGGGCGAAATGAAAGTGGCATTGGATACAACGATGGCACCTGAGAACATTAGTTTTGCGGGCCCAGGAAAAAGAATTGAGGAGCTGTCCAGTGCTATAGCGGCAGGTATCGTTCTCAATATGGAATCTGAGCAAGAAATGGAACAGATAGTTCGTATTGGCGAAAAACTTGGTATTTGTCCAAAAGTGGCTGTGCGTGTGAATCCAGACTTTGAACTTAAGTCATCTGGAATGAAAATGGGAGGTGGATCACAGCAATTTGGCATGGATGCCGAGCGGGTTCCCGCTATGCTGGAACGACTAATTGTGCTTGGACTAGATTTCGAAGGTTTCCATATCTTTAGTGGCTCACAAAACTTAAAAGTGGCGTCTATACAAGAAGCTCACGAAAATACGTTGCAGCTGGGTATGCGCTTAGCTGAGAAAGTATCCAGGCCAATTCGGCAGCTAAATATCGGGGGTGGCTTTGGTATCCCTTATTTTCCCGGAGAATGTGATTTAGACGTAGCCGCTATTGGCCAAAATTTACGACGGATACTACCTGAAGTGAGGCAGCGATTGCCTGAAACTCAGATTGTAATTGAGTTGGGCCGTTTCTTGGTGGCCGAAGCAGGGATTTACGTGTGCAAAGTGTTAGAACGAAAATTATCAAGAGGGCAAGTTTTTCTGATAACGGATGGTGGGCTGCATCATCATCTAGCCGCATCTGGTAATTTTGGTCAGGTGATTCGAAAAAATTACCCTGTTGTGGTGGGCAACAAAGTTTATAAAGGTAAACGAGAGACGGTTTCAGTCGTTGGCCCGCTTTGTACGCCGCTGGATTTGTTGGCAGATAAAATGGAAATGGCCAAAGTTGAGGTTGGGGATCTAGTTGTCGTCTTTCAATCAGGTGCTTATGGATTAACTGCTAGCCCAACGGCATTTCTAAGTCATCCTTTGCCTGTAGAAGTATTGGTGTGAATAATTAAAATAAATTTAACTGTTTGAGAATAGGAAAATAACAATGAGTGGATTGTGTGGCTGGATCGGCTATAGCGCTACCAATACGGATAACCGCCAGTTAATTGAGAAAATGGCGGAACCCATTGCTCGTTTTGATGGCGGTGAAATATTAACGTTGACAAAATCAACAGCAGCGATGGCGATTGCTGCAGACGACAGGCACATGTATTCTTATCAAAATAATGGAATCGTGGCTGCGTTATGGGGACAGGTGAGATACCAAGGTAAATCTCCTCGTGATTTTGATCGTATCGGTGGAATTGCAAAAGTATTGGCTGACGGAAGTCAAAGTAAAGGTGGGAACATTTTTGCTGATTTAGAAGGTGAGTTTACCTTCTGTATGCTAAATGAGGACACCGGTGTGGCTATTCTTGCGGTCGACCGGATGTGTACCCGATCACTGTCTTACCAGGTGTCAGGTGAGGCTTTAATTTTCTCTACATCAGCAGATGCCATCATTCGGCATCCATTGGCCAATTCAGAGATTAGTTCACAAAGTTTATTTAATTATATTTATTTTCATATGGTGCCAAGCCCTGATTCTATCTACAAGGATCAGCAGCGTTTATTACCAGGCCAATATTTAACCTTTAAGAAAGGCGAAGTTAAATCGGATTTTTATTGGAAGGTTGCTTTTGATGAAATCGAGAAACGTCCATTTAATGAATTAAAATTTGAACTTAGAGGCTTGTTGCGATCAAGTGTGCGTGAGGCAACGGGTGGTCAAACAGTGGGTACTTTTCTGAGTGGTGGCACTGATAGCTCAACCATAGCAGGAGTATTGGGTGAAGTGACAGGTCAACCAGTTAGAACGTATTCTATCGGATTTGAAGCCGAAGGATATGACGAAATGAAATACGCACGTATTGCTGCTAAGCATTTCTCCACTCAACACAATGAATATTATGTGACACCTGATGATGTTGTTGCGGCAATACCACAGATCGCAGCGGTTTTTGACCAACCATTTGGCAATGCTTCCGCCATCCCAGCGTTTTATTGTGCACGCATGGCAAAAACTGATGGGTTGACCCGAATACTTGGTGGTGATGGTGGCGATGAATTATTTGGTGGTAATGAGCGTTATGCAAAACAACACCTATTTACATATTACAAGCATTTGCCGCTCGTGTTACGTAAAAGGCTATTTGAACCGATAGCTTTTGGTATTGCTGGTAGTGAAAAAATAGCTTTGATGCGTAAAGCTCGTAGTTACATTGAACAGGCACTGACTCCGATGCCTGCGCGCATGGAAAATTATAATTTGCTTAGGCGTTATGGTTATGAGGCTGTTTTTACTAAAGACTTCTTGGCAACGATCGATCTTGCGCGACCTTCTGAGCTATTAGATGAAGTTTATCATCAAACTCAGACAGAAAGTTTGATTAATAATATGTTAGCATTTGATTTTAAAATTACTTTGGCAGATAACGATCTGCCAAAAGTTGTGAAAGCCTGTGAATTAGCAGGTATGAATGTAGGGTTTCCTCTCATTAGCAACGAGTTGGTTGAGTTCTCTACACGTTTAGAACCACAATTAAAACTTAAAAGAACAAAACTGCGTTATTTCTTTAAAGAGTCTTTGCGCGGTTTTTTGCCCGACGAAGTATTGGCTAAGCAAAAGCAAGGTTTTGGTTTGCCTTTTGGTGTTTGGCTTCACGAACATCGATTGCTAAAGTCAATGGCTGCGGATAGCTTGGTTGATCTGAAAGCGCGTCAAATTGTACGCGCTGATTTTATTGACCAGTTACTGGGTCAGCATTTAAAAGAGCATGCGAGTTACTACGGAACTATGATATGGGTATTAATGATGCTGGAGTATTGGTTTAAACAGCGTATGAGTTAATGATGTTTAGAGGGATTAAAACCTAATTTTTGCTCAGAAAAGTATTTCGCTTATATGCACGTTAATTAAAATGAATCTGACGTTAGCTATAATTCAAAGGCTGCAGTGTTTATGAATGATTTATATAAAGCTTTTCACGAGTATTTTGAAATTGTTATAGCGGATACACCTGGTTTATTAGAAGTCGTGTTTCGTATGCGCTACCAGAAGCTATGTATCGATATGAATGTTCCAGGATATGAAGCTTCACTTTATCCTGACGGGCAGGAGAAAGATAATTATGATGATCATTCTTCGCATGTTCTTATACGATATCGTCAAACGGGCGAATTTATTGGGACAACGCGTTTGATAATGTTTGATAAAAAAAACCCAAAGAAATTATTCCCGGTTGAACAGTATACAAAAATTAATTTTGATCTTTTTAATGCGGATAATTTCTCACGTCAACATACGGGTGAGATTTCTCGTTTTCTGATCATCAAGAGGTTTGAAAGGCGCAAGGCTGAGCGTCGTAATTTTAAGACAAGAAAGCCTGCAGCAGACACTGCCAAAACTGATCGACGAACAATCAAAAATTTAACTTTAGTATTGGCGGCTGGCATTGTACGTCTGAGTGCTAAATACAATATCTATAGTTGGCTCACAATTATGGATCCTGCTTTGAATAGATTGTTAAGCTATTATAGCTTGGGTTTAAATCCTATTGGACCAGCAATTCAGCATTATGGTTTGCGTCGACCATATTATGGTGAGTTAACCAGAATATTCGATAAAATGAAGCAAGATAATCGCGATGCTTGGGAGGTTGTAACGGAGCATGGTGAGTACAGCGATTATCTTTCAAGAGAAACTCATGCAAGAATTGCTGAAGTAAGTGATTGCAACAAATAAAATATGGTGTTCTGATCACTTGAGAAAACTTAATGCCATATACTGTTGCGCTTTGCTAGTCTGTTTTCTATTTGTCACGGACGAAGCAAAGGCCCATGGGCACTATCAGATTGTGACTCATTCTGAAGTTAATGAGGAGAGTGTTTCGGTTAATGTATTGCGTGCCATTTTTAGCATGCGAATGAGAACTTGGTCGAATGGGAGTTTGATAAAAGTTTTTGTACTTTCTGATAATAATGCTCTTCATCATGACTTTTCTAAAGAGCAGCTAAAAGTTTTTCCATATCAACTTCGCCTAGCTTGGGACCGACTTGTATTTTCGGGCACAGGCCAGGCGCCTACTAGTGTCTCTTCACCCGAAGAAATGTTGGCCAAGATTGCCAGTACACCGGGCGCAATAGGCTACTTAGAGTCGACGTACATTAATGAAGATATCCATGTCCTTCAAATCAAATAGTGGTATGCCTAATTATTATAATTTGACCATTACGTTAATGTTTACCTCTATGCTAATGTGGGGTTGTTCTATATATGCTCAGGAGCCAGTGGATGAAACAAAGGAGAGTATGTCGCCTTCTGTGCGCGATTGGTTTAAGAATAGAGAATTACCAGGTAATTTACAATTTCAAGGTTTTGTCAGCCAAGCATATATTGTAACTTCAGACAATGATGTATTTGGAAATACAGATAACGGTGGTAGTTTTGGTTTTACAGAGGCAGGACTCAATGCCTTGATGCGTCCTATGCCAAGACTACAACTGTCAGCACAAGTTTTGTCGCGTCGTGCAGGTAATGGAAATTCTGCGACGCCTCGACTTGATTTTGGATTTGCCGACTATCGATTATATTCGCATGAAACAAGCCAATTCGGCGTACGTCTCGGTCGTTTAAAAAATCCACTTGGTTTTTATAACGACACACGTGATGTTGCGTTTACACGCCCAAGTATCTTATTGCCTCAATCCATTTATTTTGATCGTACACGTAATCTTGCACTTTCTGCGGATGCCGTACATTTTTATGTGGACTCTTCCCATGCTGATCTTGGCAGTATTGCCATCCAATTTGGATTAGCAAGACCAGTTGTTAGTGATAAAGACACTAAGGCATCAGTGCCTGTTGGAGAAGGTGACTTAACGCCGGCATTATCCTATATAGGTCGGGGGATTTATGAAACTAATGATAAACGTATTCGTTTAGCAGTCAGTGGGTCGCAGACAAATGTAGGTTACGATCCTACATCCGATAAGTTCAGCTCCGGTACCATTCAATTTTCACCCATATATTTTTCTGCGGAATATAATGCTGAAAAATGGAGCTTGACTTCTGAGTATGCGCTGCGCCATTTTAAAATTAAAAATTCTGATGTGGTCTCAGATATGAGCTTTACTGGCGAGAGTTATTATTTTCAGGGCGTTTATCGCTTTAATAAAAAGTGGGAAGGTGTGTTGCGTTACGATGTTCTTTATACTGACAAAAGTGATCGTAGTGGTAAAGCCTTTGCTCGCTCGACTGGAGGCCAACGTCCTGCACATAGTCAATTTGCTAAAGACATTACGGTAGGCTTGCGATTTAATGTTACGCCTTCATTTATGTTGCGTGCTGAGTACCATCGTATCAATGGTACAGCTTGGCTTTCACCGTTGGATAATCCAAGGACGTCACCTACTAGCCAACACTGGAATCTTTTTGCGGTGCAAGCTTCTTATCGTTTCTAAAATACATTGATACATTGATGACACAAGATCCTATAAAAGAGCCGATCAGGCGTCATGACTCGGTAGTCTACAATGAAGAGCGAGCATTTCTTAGTCTAAAATGGAAAATTTCACTGCTAAGTAGCTTGATTCTGCTAGCCGTCGTATTGTTGTTTTGTACGATTAGTTATTTGGGATTGATGGATAATTTTGAAAATCAACGCAATTCTGAATATCAACGTTATGAGCGGGAAGTTGATACATTAATTAAAAGTTCTTCGCAAGACCTGCGCCAGATCGCGGAAATGATTCCTTTTTTGGAAGGCATGAGCAAGGTATTACACGAAGGGAATAAAGAGAGGATTAATACTGTATTTGGTCAGCATTGGTCATTATTGCAGTTTCATAATGGGATAGAACTTGTACGGTTCTATAGCAGATCTAATCAATTAGTAGTGGACTGGGACATATTTGACTCTAACTTGTACGAGCATGAGTCGATGCAAAATTGGGTCGAGGATGTCAATCTTAAGGAACAGCCTATTAGCCCGTTACTTTGCAGGAAAAGCTGTATACAGTTTTTTGTTGCGCCATTGTTAGTGGAAGGTAAAAATGCTGGTGTTGTAGTCATTGGCATTTCATTGGCTGATGCGTTTCTTCGTTTTAAAAGTGTATCCGGTGCAGATGTCGGTTTGTTTGTGAACGAACAGGACGAAGATACTAAACAGGGCGAGATGTTAATACCTGATTGGGGAATACGCCTTACTGCTTTGACTAACAAAAAAAGAAACCTTGAGATACTCAAGCAAGCAGTTGAGGAATACCCAAGTATTACTAGTCTGGAGAATGGTGTTCTAATCAATTGGAATAATCAATATAAGCAAATCAAATTGTTCCCTTTAATGAATACCGTGGCAGCTGATAGAGCACATTTTGTCGTTATTACTGATGTGACTCAGGCGGTTAATAATATTTATGATTCAATATGGAAAATAGCCTTGATTGGCTTACTTGGATTGATTATTTCAGAAATATTGTTATTTGTAATCTTTACTCGATTGCTGTCTCGTTTAAAGGATATTGCTTTTACGTTGCCACTGTTAGCGAGTGGTAATTTTGACAATTTCCGTACCTCACTCTATGCGGCGAATAAAAAGCAAAAGTTTAAAGACGAAGTCGATGTGGTTTATGAAGCGGCAGAGTCACTTTCATATCAGTTGGAAAGATTAGAAGATAAGGTCGTCTATCGTACTAAAATGTTGGTTAAGCAAAGAGATGAGCTGAGTAAGGAGAAAGACTTTATTGCTAATTTGCTTGACACAGCTCAGGTTATTGTGTTAACTCAAAATGCCAGTGGCAATATCATTACATTGAATGCTTATGGAGAGATGCTGACGCACTATACTGAGAATGAACTTCAAGGTACGCCTTTTCTGAAAATTTTAGCTTCAGAAGATAGAATGCTTGATTTGCCAGCTTCTTTGGATGAGATACATTTAGGTAAGAGAGAGCAGTTTCGTCATGAAGCGATTACTAACTGCAAAGATGGCTCTACACGTCATGTTGCTTGGCTGCATTCTAGTTTAGTCTGGCATTCAGAAAATGATCCTGCGGTGCTATCTGTCGGCCTTGATGTAACCGAATATAAGCGAGTTGAAGGACACCTCGCTTGGTTGGCCGACCATGACCCATTAACCAACCTATTTAATCGACGTCGCTTTAGTGAAGAGCTTGAGCAAGTATTAAGTTGGGCGGATAGGTACGAGCATCCGGGTGCACTACTCTTTTTTGATCTCGATCGCTTCAAATATATTAATGATACCAGTGGACAACAAGCCGGTGATGCAATGCTTAAAATGGTTTCCGGCATGTTGTCTCGCACGATACGTACAGATGATATAACGGGTCGATTAGGGGGCGACGAGTTTGCCGTTATTTTACCAGAGACAAAAGCAGAAGGTGCCATTGAGGTCGCAAAGAAAGTGCTGTCTCATTTAAATGAAGCACAGTTAACAATCAATAATCGCACACATAAGATTTCGGCTAGTATCGGCATTGCGCTGTTTCCCGAGCATGGAAGTAATGTGCATGATTTGTTAGCTGCTGCCGATTTGGCGATGTATCAAGCGAAAGAAACAGGTCGTAGTGCTTGGCATCTGTTTTCAAATGATGATCATAGCCGTGAGCGCATGCATACGCTTGTGTATTGGAAAGAGAAAATTGAATATTCTCATTTGCATGATAATTTCCTGCTTTATGTGCAGCCGATTATGGATGTGAGAAGTAAGTCAATTGATTACTATGAGGTGCTGTTGCGAATGCGTGATAGTGATGGCAAGGTACTTTCGCCCGCAGGCTTCATTCCGGCAGCGGAACAGACAGGGCTGATTCATGCGATTGATCATTTAGTGTTGCGTAAGGCTATTGCTTTGGCTGCTAAAATAAATCAAACGGATCAAGCTGTCACATTTTCAATAAATTTGTCTGCACATGCATTTAACGACCCTGAATTGTTGCCAATTCTGAAACGGGAGCTTACTTATCATAATGTTGATCCAAGAAAACTGGTGTTTGAAATTACAGAGACGGCGGCTTTAGAAAACCTACCGGGTGCGAGAAGCCTTATGGTGGAGATCAAGGAATTAGGGTGTGGTTTTGTCTTGGATGATTTTGGTGTTGGTTTTTCTTCTTTTTATTATTTAAGAGAACTGCCTGTTGATGCAGTGAAAATAGATGGGTCATTTATAAGAAACCTAATCCAAAGTGAAGATGATAAAATCTTAGTGCAAGCATTATGTAGTGTTGCTAGAGGGTTTGGTAAGAGGATTACAGCTGAATTTGTAGAGAATGACAAAATATTTTCAATTATAGAAAATATGGATATTGACTACGCTCAAGGTTATTTTGTAGGCAAACCCGCGCCGTTTGCTGATTTTTTCCAAAAAGAAGTTGTGGGTGAAGAAGTTAATACCTAAGACATACTGAACAATTGACATGGCGGCCTTTACTTAGCCAAACAACTTATTGCGCAATTGAGTTTTCTTTAATCCTTCCCGCATTTTTTGAGATGATCTGAGTGTCTATTTTCTGGCAACGTTTCCACAGTATTTTTATACTTACTTTCATAGCCGTCATATTATGGGCGATGTTCGGCGCGGTTTTTGCGCTGATATTTTATAGCAGTGTTTTATTGTTTGTCGTCATTCGACATATACGTCATCGGGACGAATTAGATCGCTGGTTGCAGACATCTGAATTAGATGTGTCAACTATTCCTGACGGTGGCTCAGGCACCTGGGGTGATTTGTTTGCATCATTGGCACGTTTTGTACGCGCTCATAGCCAGAGTCAACAGCGCTTAAGTTTGGCGCTACAGCGTATGCAAAGCGCGACATCGGCGATGCCAGAGGGCGTTGTGATTCTCGATGATGATGATCGAATTGAGTGGTGTAATCCGATGGCTGAGAAACATCTAGGTATTACGCTGGAAGTTGATGCTGAACAGCAAATCACCTATTTAGTTAGAGACTTGCAGTTCGTAGATTATTTGGCTGCTAGAGATTACAGTCATCCACTGGTGCTAAAACAGTCTCGTCATCATAAATTAATCTTGTCTTTACAACTTGTTCCCTATGGCGCTAAGCAAAAATTGCTGATCAGCCGTGATATTACTCGGTTTGAAAATATCGAGATCATGCGGCGAGATTTCATTGCTAATATTTCACATGAATTACGCACACCGTTAACCGTTATTATTGGATTTCTCGAAACGCTTTCCGAAGAGAATAATGTTGATGCCGAAATGAATAAGCAGGCATTGGCATTAATGAACGATCAATCCATGCGCATGTTACGTTTAATCGAGGATTTGCTTACTTTATCACGGCTTGAGAGTACGCCAAATTTACTGGGTGAGAAACATATTGATGTTCAAGTAATGTTAAATGATTTGTATCATGAAGCTGAATCCCTGAGCGCAGGTCGGCATGTCATTAAGCTTAATTCTGTACCAGAAACACAATTATTGGGTAATGAAGACGAATTACGTAGCGCTTTTGGTAATTTGGTTAGTAATGCTATTCGATATACACCAGATGAGGGTGAAGTAACACTTAGTTGGCAGATCAGTAATGGGCAAGGTGTTTTCTCAGTGCAAGACAGTGGTATTGGTATTGATCGAAAACATATTCCACGGTTAACCGAGCGTTTTTATCGAGTAGATAGCAGCCGTTCACGTGAAACGGGTGGAACAGGACTGGGATTGGCTATTGTTAAACACGTATTAAATCGCCATCAAGCCCAGTTAAAAATTGAAAGTAAAGCTGGAGGAGGAAGTTGCTTTAAAGTGCTGTTTCCCGAGAATCGCATAGTCTCTAAAATTTAAATGTGGTTAATAGTATGAAGATAGGCGTTTTACAATGTGATCATGTCTTGGAGCAGTTTCAACCGATATTCGGCGATTATCCAGAAATGATTGCTACCTTGTTTGCCAAGGTTGAGCCAGATTGTCGATTCAAAACCTACCAAGTTCAATCGCTGGAATACCCCCAAAACCTAAACGAATGTGATGCGTATATCACCACCGGTAGTCGTCATGGTGTGAATGACGATTTTGAGTGGATCAAACATTTAGAGGCATTTATCTGTGAGCTAGACCAGGCCAAAAAACCATTTATTGGCATCTGCTTTGGGCATCAATTAATGGTCAAGGCTTTAGGTGGTATGGTGAAAAAATCTGACAAAGGCTGGGGTATTGGCGTCACTCAGAATAAAATTGTCGACAGTAAACCCTGGATGCAACCTTATCAAAGTAGACTGAATTTAATAGCAAGTCATCAAGATCAAGTTCTTTGTTTGCCCAAATCAGTAAAAATGGATGTACTCGTGAGTAGTCTTTTTTGTCCTCATTACATGTTGGCCTACGGTGACCACTTTATTAGTATCCAAGGGCATCCAGAATTTACCAAGCATTATTCCGCCACATTAATGAATTTCCGGCGAAAACTCATTTCATCTAAGCGCATTCGAGAAGGGGAGACATCGTTGCAGACGGATGTGGACGATCAATTAATGGCCCAGTGGATTGTTAATTTCATAACCGCCAAAATGTGCTGATACCATACTAAAACACTTAAAAGTAAGTTTTCTGAGGATGCTTAATGTTGTTTATTAACAAATTTTCGGTGCTATATGAAATATTTGACTCTTTGCATTGTAAATCGTCGTGGCATGATGCTGCAACCGCTGAATTACTTGGCGGTCAACTAGTTTAGTGAGGAGGATGCATGGGGTTCTTCGATACGATAAAAAACATTCTTGGCGGAAAGAAAGATGCAACTAGTAATCTGGGTGATCAGCTCAAGATACCGCTGACGTAGTCACCGATGTGGCCAGCAATACCGCCAGTACCGTTCAAAACGTTGTAGTTGATGCTGCTCAGGATTCCGTCAGCAATGTATGAAATGGTTTAATGCAACAGGACACTTCTAGAGGCAGATTTATAATGTCATTAGAGGTGAATATGAATACACAAACAAAACGAGTGAATCCAAAATATACACTTGAATTTAAACAAGATGCGGCAAGGTTAGTTAATG
>JAJFJH010000037.1 GCA_021774155.1 Nitrosomonas sp. | reverse complement strand
GAGTTTTCGTTCTTTCTGGCAATCCCAATTATGTTCGCCGCCACCTTTTATGATGTCTATAGAAACCGCGAGATTTTGGAATTTGATGACCTGAGCATGTTTGCTGTCGGTTTTATTGCAGCATTTTTTAGCGCCTTATTGGCGGTACGTGCCTTAATACGTTTTATCAGTAATCATGACTATACCGTCTTTGCATACTACCGGATTGTTTTTGGGTGCATCATATTGTTGACGGCTTATACGGGTGTTGTGGGGTGGTCGGAGTTTTAGAGGCGCCCTTTAGTGAAGTAGTTCTACCTTAGATAGTTGTCTTAATGCACCATACTATTCATTGATCTGTTTGAAGGGGAGTGAGGACTGGACCTGGTCGATGTATTCGCGGATGTGGGTGCTCTCTTGTTGCAGGTAGTTTTCGATGGCATCACGGAAGCCAGGGTGGGCGATCCAATGGTAGGAATAGGTTTCGATTGGCTTGAAGCCACGCTGAATTTTGTGCTCGCCCTGGGCACCCGCGTCGAAGTGGGCGAGTTTACGGTCGATACAGTATTCGATACCTTGGTAGTAACAGGTTTCGAAATGCAACTGATCGTACAGTTTGAGGCAGCCCCAGTAACGACCATAGATGGTTTCTCCACCTAATAAGAACAGTGCACTCGCCACTGATTCGCCCCCATTTTGGGCAAAGATAAACAGCAAGTTCTCGGGCATGGTGTCGACCAATTGCCCAAAGAAATCGTGGTTTAGATAACCGTAGCTTCCTCGCTTCATATAAGTCGCATTGTAGAAAAGGTAGAAGTCTTTGAGTTGCTTAGCTGAGATCTCCTCACCGCTTAGACGCAAGAAGGAAATGCCTTGCGTTGCTACCTTTTCACGTTCGCGCCGGATTGTTTTGCGCTTACGCGATGTCATCGCGTCCAAGTAGTCGACAAAAGTTTCGTAACCATCGTTATACCAGTGATACTGTGACCCGATTCGCTGCATCAGCCCAGCCTCGTATTGGGCTTGATCGAGCTGTTCTACCAGTGCCGCATGCGGGAAGAGCAAATGCCACGACGATACGCGGTTCTGCTGACCGAGGGCAATGATCGCTTGTAGGCATTGTCGTGTGACAGTCGTAACATCTTGATCCGGCGCTACCACCAAACGTGGACCAGCACAGGGCGTGAAGGGAATAGCTATCAGCAATTTGGGATAATACTTAAGACCGTTTTCGTGATAAGCGTTGGCCCACGGCCAATCGAAGACATATTCGCCATAGGAGTGATTCTTTAAATAACAAGGGGCGATGGCGACCAGCTTGCCAGCAGCATTGTAAGCGACGAGATGTTTGGGGGTCCACCCATTTTCGGGCGAAACCGCGCCACTGATTTCAAGCGCAGCCAAAAACTCAAAGCGCATAAAGGGGTAATCTGTGCCAGCAATTCGATTCCACTCTGGCAGCGGAACATCGTAAATCTGGTTGATAAATCGGATGGTGAGTTTATTCATAGGATGTTGCAAAGCTAGAACGCCAATGGAGCAGAATAGACTGATGGACACAGACTTTTTGGATTGTTAACCCACAAAACAAGTATACGCAAGAAAGTGACAGTGCATAAGCGTTTTGAAGTTCTAGAAGCTCTAGCCCCAATATGGCACAATAAAAGAAAGGAATTACCTGTGACAAAGTGTACCCAAGAATCATTTGATTTTCCAGATGTAAAAAGACGTTCAGTTGAAGTAAATTTTCAGAGAGGCGATATCACTTCAGATGGCAGTGTATTGTTGTTGCGTCAGGTGGGTAAACGACTTGGTTTGAGTGAAGCTGTTTCGAAGGCATTGCAAGATTTGCGTCGTAGGGCGAGCTGTAAGCATGATGGCTTGAGTCTGTTGCGCCAACGGGTTTATGCATTGGCAGCGGGTTACGAGGATTTCAATGATCACCAGCAGTTACGAAATGATTTGGCGATACAGACCGCTGTTGAGCGTACAGATGTATTGGCAAGCAGTTCAACCTTGTGCCGCTGGGAGAATCGTTCTGATCGACAGGCAGCATGGGATATTCAAGCACATTAGGGTCTACCATCGTATTTTGCAGGATGACACGCCATAAAACCATAGGTTAACATAGGTTAATATAGCAATCGGACGGGGATGTGGCTCATGGGGTCAGCGGCTGGGGTTCTGGTTCGCTAGACTTGAAATGCCGTCCCCGTCCTCCTGCATCATTCGGAGTGTCGTCCGGGATGGTGCCGATCTTTAGATTGCACAAATTAGCACAAATTAGGGTCAGGTCCATTATTCCTACACAATCCGCCCCATCTTAATCCTTTCCCTTAAAATTACCGTACGATTCTGCTGACCGTAACAATAATCATATGAGTTACAAACTGAAATCTGCTGTACTACACGGAAATCTAGGGATACATTACTTAATTACGCAAGGAATTAAGTAATGTATCCCTAGAACCACACCCCACAGAACCTATTCCCATCAAAAACATTATTTGTTTTAGCTTGTGATGCGTATCTTATGACTATTAATTGATTTCACTTAAAAGTTCATCAGTGGATGCTACATTTGCATAAGCAAAACTAAGTGCTGCCATAAAAGCCGCATGTACCTGATTTGCAGGGACAGTGACTCCATTAAACTCCAACTCCAACGTAGCACAAGCATCATGTGCGATAGCGCAATTATAACCAAAATCATTTGCCGCACGTGCGGCTGCATCAATACACATATGACTCATGGCGCCACAAATTAGCACGTTATCAACTTTAAATTGGCTATGTCGTAGTTAATTGTTGAATTTTCCAGCCATCTGATTACAAATGATTTTTTGGTTGCTGAAAAATAGCATAACTTAATGATTAATAAGATATCAATTGATTTTGCAAATCATTTTCAACAATTAATTGCGACATA
>JAJFJH010000360.1 GCA_021774155.1 Nitrosomonas sp. | reverse complement strand
GAATCGAAGATTGCACATGGAATACCAGTACTGCAAAAGCTTTGAAACAAATATATTAAGATCTTTTACTCTGATTGTGACTGAAAGTCTAGCGAATTCTAAGATACGAATTGACTCAAGAAAAAATTATCGAAGAATGCCTTAGAAAGGTGGTCTGCTCCCTTGTTTCAGTGCCAGCTCGTAATCAGCCCGTGGTGTTAAGCTGGTCAGAGTATTGGCTGGGTTGATGTCAAAGGACAGTTACGACCCAAAGCGGACAAACGGGCTCGGTCGTCCAGGGTAGCAACGTCTCATTGAACACAGAAACCAGAACCACACTGATTTGCTCTTGACTCGGCGATCCAATTATAATTCGACGAGTAGCAATGAAACTGCTCTGCCGAATAGGTTTGTTGGAAGCAGCGCGCCCATGCGCATAATCCTGCTATGGCCGGGTACGAATGAATTTATGTGAGGTAGTTGAATAGGTATGACGATCGAAACAGACTTAGAACGCGCTTTGCGGTTAACCCGCCTTGCCGAAGGCCCGCTTGAACAATTCCGTAAGCAACAAGAGGAAATGGATCGACTTGTGCAGTCTGGCAGTGCTGTGACCAGATTAATGACGGATTTAGAAAATAATTCTACGCAACGGATAATGAAACAGCAGCTTGAGCAAATAAACCGGCAATCTGCTTTGATAGACGCGGCTCAGAAAGTCATGGCTACGCCAGCCATATTTGGACACGAGGAGCGGTGAAGCGATGCACCGAAGAAACCCTCCGTCTAATGGAGCAGGTCGTGCTACCTCATCAATCTTTCCTTGCTGAAATGGCTGAGCGAATGGCAAGACAGACTGCGCCGTTTGAAGCGGCCATGGCCAAGCATCGCGCATGGGAGACGACACTCGAACAGGAAATGAAAGCTGTTCAGCTACCTTGGGTTTCCAAGGACTATGCGGCGCTTTCTTTCGAAGGATTCGCTGTTGTTTCACGGCTGAACAAGGTTATTCGCTATGGCGAACCCTTTGGAGATCCGACTCGTGAAATCATTGACGACGATCTAGGCTACCCTATCATTATTGACGATGATGCTGAGCCTGATGATCGCGATGAGGCTCATATCGAGGCTGGGATGAATCCGAGCATGTTGGCCATTTCACCAGAGGGCGTCGGGGATGTGCTCATCCAAACAGGTTTTGTCCTACGTGCAGAGTATGCGCCGCTACCAGCAACGGCAGATGGCAGCACACCGGGTCATGTTTTCCATCCAGGCCACGGTGCACTCATTACTTGTGTTGAGCAAAATCTACGAGTCGTAATCCAATCTAAAATGATGGATAACTACGGGGCCGATTGGATGAGAAAGCGCGTCCACAAAAATATTACCGATGGTTGGGAACAAAGACGCGATGAGGCGATTGCTCATGGCGAGGCCGAGTTTGATCTCATCCAATACTCAAACTTCATGGAACTAAAAGATATTGTTATTGCTAAACCACACTGGCGTGAGATCTTCGAAGAAATCTTCAAAAAGAAGGAACATTTCGCAACTTCGATGGAGCGCCTACATCCGATCCGACTTCCTCTGGCTCATAGTCGTCCAATTGGCATCGGTCAGCAGTTTCATTTGATCTCTGAAGCCGGACTTATCCTGCGCGCACTTAATATCGATATTTTCTCGACATAGTCGCCAAAAAGGCGGTTAGACGAATCATCCCGATAGGCCCCATCTGATAAGCACGAATGACTGCTTTTGGCCCAGACTGTGTGAAAACTCATTTTCAATTTTTGGGCTTACAATTCGACCTCTCAGATTGCCGTGTAAGCGACGATCTCACTACGACCAATGCATTTTGATGCTCTTAATTTTCTAACTTTGAGATTTTTCCTGAGTTTTCACACCGTCTGGGCCGACAACCGACTGTCAAGTTGTTTTGAAATTAATTTGGCGCGGTGTCAGGTCTGATCTGGGTTGGGCTAAATCACCTAACGTGATTCAACTCTTTCTTGTGTCAATCGCAAAGCCTTGTGCGTTATAGTCTGCGTATCTTGCGCCGAAAAACCATTGCTTCATAAAAGAAATAGGCATCATATCTATTTCGGTAAAGATACGAGTAATATCAAAGCTCTATTCTGGACTGTAGTTGGCATTACCAAGAATTTATCGGTCCAACCATTGTGTGCATGTAAAGTAGCTAATGGGGTTCTAAAAGTATTTTGTTCGTCACCAGATATTGATTCAATACCTTCTCTTGTGGCTTGTGTTCACAAAACTTACATTGCCTTAAGGCGTGAGCTTTACCGCAAGTCCTAATGCATTAATTCTTTTGCTGAATGATGTTATCCACGCGTTAGTAACTTTTGATAGTCGGGAAGCTTCAGGTTGTAACGAAGGGCGGGCAATGCCATACAAAAGGACACCCTTTAACGACACACCTTCGTTTAATAGGCCGGCAATAAATTTTAGATAAGCATCGGTTTCTTTGTCAGTTGCCGGCTTGCCATCAATTTGCAGTACACAGGTTTGTATCCAAGTAGGGCACAGTGATGTAGCTATTGTTATGTTTTCACGAACTTGTTTTAAACTCATTCGTGTATTATTTATACGTAGCCTTCCTTCACGGGTGGCGCTATCTAGCTTAAACCAAACTTCACCGTTCATGCTCGCCATCTGCGCTAATCCCGCCTGCACATAAGGTCGGCTGATTAGACTGCCATTGGTAATTAATACCAGCTTTAAATCGTTGGGTAGTGCTGTGAAGTCTTGTTTAACGTGCTTGATTAAAGTAATCACTTGTGCAAATTCTTTTGCGCTGGTAGGTTCGCCGTTGCCCGACAAGGCAATGTCGTTGATGCGTCTGGCTTCTGGTGGGACTTGTTGCTGCATAAAATCACCATCAACTAATTCATGTAAGAAACGACGTAGCTCGGTTTCAAGCATTGCTAAATCAATTTTAGGTGCGGCACCACGTTTGAGTTCTGGCACTTGGCAATAAATGCAACGCCAGTTGCAGGCATTATTAGGATTAAGATTGATGCCGATAGAAACGCCCCCAGCACGGCGCGATACAACCGGGTAGA
>JAJFJH010000359.1 GCA_021774155.1 Nitrosomonas sp. | reverse complement strand
ATCCAATGGCGCATGAATTGCATTGGCCAAGACACTAATCGCGGCACCCCCATTCGCAAAATTCTTAATCATTTCACTCGTCACTGATTGCGGAAATGCGGACACGCCCTCTGCCGCAACGCCATGATCCCCAGCAAAGATTGCAATTTGCACACGCTCAATAGTGGGGTTGGTTGTACCTTGTAACGCAGCAAGGCGAATGGCGATTTCTTCAAGACGACCGAGTGAACCCGGTGGCTTGGTCAGTTGTGTTTGACGATAACGTGCCGCTTTCTCGCTGTCCAAATCAAGCACAGCCAAAGGTTCAGCCAACCATGCTGTAGAAGTGATGTCATTCATAGTGGTTTTCCTTTGAGCGTGTGCGGCAATCCTGCGACGGTCAAAATAACTTGGTCACAGTGTTGCGCTAACGCCTGATGTAATCGCCCCGCCTCATCGCAATAGCGGCGGCTCAGTTCACCCATGGGTGTAACGCCCATATTAGTTTCATTGCTAACAATCAGCATACGATGGTTAAGTGAGGGCAAAACGGCTAAAAAAGCGTCATGTTCCCGCGTAAATAAGGTTAAATCATCAGTAAGGAGCAGATTTGTTAGCCATAGCGTTAGGCAATCAAGCAAAATACAATGCTCCGTAGTCACATTGGATAGCGCCGCAGCAAGTTCGATGGGTTCTTCAATGACATCCCAGTGGTCGGGGCGTTGCTCTCGATGTTTGGCGATGCGTAGCTGCATTTCCTCATCTTGCGCCGTGGCTGTGGCAATATAGGTTATCGGCAATTGGCTTTCAATCGCCAAGCGTTCCGCCAAACGACTTTTTCCTGAGCGTACACCGCCCAAGATTAACGTATGTGTGTATGTCATGATGGTGCTTTTTCCGGACTAAGGAGTTGATAGAGTTGAGCCGTATCCATATGTTGCTCAATCGTGTCCGCCAGTCGATTAATCGCAGTTTCATGCAATGCGTGATAATCAAATGGCTGTATGTCATGTAACCCGGCCCAGGAAAGTAAGGCAGTACAAGCCGCCGGTGATTCAAAAAGCCCATGTAAATAAGTGCCGAGAATCATCCCATCTGCACTCATCGCACCATCTGCCCCGTGGGGTAGAAAAACGACTGGTTCGTAAGTTGCATGATAAGTCGTGACCCCCGCATGAATTTCATAGCCAGTGATGGCTGAATCATCCAATGCCAACGTGCCTTTCACATTACGTAATTGCTTATCCGGTGCCAGTGTCGTGGTCATGTCAAAGATTGCCATCGCATCGCTGCTACCCGCGTTACCTTCCAACCCATCAGGGTCATGAATCATTTTTCCCAACATTTGGAAGCCACCACAAATACCAATGACCTTGCCGCCGTAGCGCAAATGTTTGTTGATCGCGGTTTCCCAGTCGTGTTGACGAATCAATTCAAGATCAGCACGCACGCTTTTGGAGCCGGGTAGAATAATCAAATCCGCCGCTGGGATGGCATCACCCAGCTGAATAAATTGTAAGTTAACTTGTGGGTGGAAACGTAGCGGATCAAAGTCCGTGTGATTGCTGATGCGTGGTAGCACGGGGACGATGATATTGATACATCTCGTGTCAGTTGGCGTAGTAGACGCTGGCGTGTGCGGCACGGCATCCTCGGCTTCAAGGTGCAAGCCATGCAAATAAGGCAAAACACCCAACACCGGCTTACCTGTGTAAGCTTCCAACCAGTCCAGCCCCGATTGCAACAATGCCATGTCACCTCGAAAACGATTAATTACAAAACCTTTGATTCGAGCTTGTTCGCTGTCACTAAGCAGTGCCAATGTACCTACTAAGTGGGCAAACACACCGCCCCGATCAATGTCGGCAATGAGAATCACCGGGCAATCGACCGCCTCAGCAAAACCCATATTGGCAATGTCATTGGCGCGCAAGTTAATTTCAGCCGGAGAACCGGCCCCTTCAACAATCACTCGCTCATAATTCGCCACCAGTCGCGCATGAGATTCCAGCACCGCTTTCAACGCAATCGTTTTATAGTCGTGATAATGGCAAGCGTCCATATTACCAATCGCATGGCCATGAATAATCACCTGTACGCCAACATCGGTATTCGGTTTCAGTAACACGGGGTTCATATCCGTGTGTGGCTTCAATCCACAAGCCAATGCCTGAACCGCTTGCGCCCGCCCCATTTCCCCGCCATCTTCAGTCACCACACTATTCAACGCCATATTCTGCGGCTTAAACGGCGCAACCCGAACGCCCTGCCGGGACAACCAACGGCACAAAGCCGTCACCAGCATGCTCTTGCCAGCATCGGAGGTCGTGCCTTGGATCATTAGGGTTTGGGGGTTCATATATTAAGGTAGGGTGGATAAGCGAAGCGTCATCCGCGAGCTATGTTAATCGTTGCAAGACTATTTGCAGGATCTTTAACTATGCTAATTTCAGCTAAATCAAAACCTGTAATCTGACAAATGCATTGTTGTCCATCGTATATGTTGCTGGTTTGATGATTGCATTCAACATAATCACTCTCGCATATGCTGCACTTTGAGCCATAAATAAGTCCGCCAATGCTAAAGCCTTTTAACTCTTGATTTTTTATCCTACCCCAAGTATTACTGCAAGTAACCTTCATTGGGTTAACAAAAAGCCCTTCCTTTTTAATATTTAAATTACACCAGCCTACAATTTCTGGAGTGTGTTCTAAATGGACAGGTATGCTTAAATCCTTGAATGGGCTTTCTCTGCTTATAGTTTGTGAGAAATAATTTTGCTTCGATAGCATTTTGTCAGTAACAAATTCAATTACTTCTTTATCTATTTTATTTCCTTCATAATCGAAGGTCTCACCGTCTTTGTTTTTTATTAAAAGCCTTTCTTTCAAGTTATCATTAGGCTTAAGAACGTCGTTAATAAACCCGACTATGACGCCAATAGTAATACTATAAAGTGTTAAAAAAATTGGGTCTGTCAACAAACTCTCAAAATTCTTTTGGCTTAGAATATATAGCTTACCCTTGTGTTCGGATTTGATCTCATAGTCTATTCCATGCTCCCTTAGAGTTTTAATAAGATGAAGTTCATCTCTACTAATGACCTTCCTGCTTGGAAATTTTGACTCATAGGGGTTGTATGCACCTATGATTACTTTTTGGTTCATAGTGCTCCTTGAAAAATAAAGTAATGTGAATGATATCCATTTTATATCGAAATGTTAGGTTTTATCTATTCCGGTCAATGCTTTATCAAGTTCATCCCATTTAACCCCCTCACCCGGTAACCCAAACCTTAAACTCTGAGGCTCACTAAAAAACCGAGTCAAAATACCCTGACGTGCAAGATTCTCATGAATCGTTGCAGCATGAGGCGTATTAATCCATTGAAAAAATGCACAGCCACCTTCCGGTGCTAAATGATGCTCGGTCAGTAGTGACCGTAAACGTTCACTTTCTTTAACGAGATGGTGGCGTGTATTTTCTTGCCAAATAGCATCCTGAAGCGCGTGAATCGCAACCCAGCGTGAGGCGGTGCTAATAGGCCAGGGGCCAAGCAATGCGTCTAGTTGCGTGAGTAATGTTTCATCTGCACAGACAAATCCTACTCGCGCACCGGCCAAGCCAAAGAATTTTCCGAGCGAGCGCAAGGCGATCAAACCAGGGCGGTCGGTATAGGAAGCAATGCTCTGTTTGGGTGTGACATCCATAAAGGCTTCGTCGACGATCAACCAGCCGCCACGATTAGCGAGCTGTATGTGCCAGTCGAGTAATTGTTCAACTGAGAAAACAGCGCCGGTTGGGTTGTTGGGGTTGATGATGACGAGGACATCTGTTTCCGATAAGGCGTCATTGATTTGTTCGGGCGTGACGGTTGTTATGTGATGATTGGCGCGTTGCCACGCGTGAACGTGTTCGGCATAGCTGGGACTGAGTAGACAAACGCGGGATTGTTGGCGTAGGTAAGGCAGTGCTTGGATGGCGGCTTGTGAACCAGCGACGGGTAGC
>JAJFJH010000358.1 GCA_021774155.1 Nitrosomonas sp. | reverse complement strand
TTTGAGGTGATGGAAGAACGGCAAGTCACGGTGGACGGGGTGACGCACGGCATGGCCCCGCCATTTCTGGTGGTGGCGACGCAGAACCCGATCGAGCAAGAGGGTACGTATCGACTGCCCGAGGCTCAGATCGATCGGTTCTTGTTTAAAATCGAGGTCGACTACCCGTCGGCGGAGCAGGAAGCGACTTTTCTGCAATCCTTTGGTTCGGGAGGGCGGCCCAGCGATTTGACGGCGGTCAAACCGGTCCTATCCGCCTCACAATTACTCGACTACCAGCAGAAAGTCCGCACAATTGTAGTAGAGGAAAATCTGATCAAGTACATGGTGGATATCGTTCAGAAGACCAGAAATGACGCCGGGCTCTATCTGGGCGGATCGCCCCGCGCCTCGCTGGCGTTGCTGGCCGGGGCCAAGGCTTTTGCTGCCATGGCGGGCCGCGACTTCGTGACTCCGGAAGACATCCACACGGTCGTGAAACCGGCGCTTCGCCACCGGGTTCTGCTGACCCCGGAGCGCGAAATGGAAGGCGTGCAACCGGATGAGATTATTTCCCAGATAGTTGCGGGACTCGAGGTGCCCCGATAAAGACTGTGATTTCCAATCTCTATTTCGGGCGCCGTGTTTACTGGTGCCTGATCGCTCTGGCATTGCTGTTCGTAGTCGGTTTTTTCAGCTATCAGGTTGTAAGCCTTGCCCGGCTGGCCCTGTTTGTCTTCTTGTTGCTGGTCCTGCTGGACGGGGTTCTGCTGTTTCGATCCCGCAACGCGCTGTTCGCAGCGCGCCAGGTCAGTCCGCGTCTGTCCAATGGCGACGATAACCCGGTAGAGATCACCGTTGAAAACCACTTTCCGTTTCAGGTCTCGGTAACCGTTATCGATGAGCTGCCGGCAAAATTTCAGATGCGCGACAAGTCTTTCGAGCTGCGCCTCACACCGCAGTCCAGTAAAAGCATCCGGTATTCACTGCGGCCCGTGCAGCGCGGCGAGTACGGTTTCGGTGCGGTCAACTTGTATGTTGCCAGCAGACTGGGTCTGATCCGGCGCCGTTTCCGGTGCGCAGGGGAGACCACGGTAGCTGTCTACCCGTCCTATCTGCAAATGCGCCGGTACGAGTTCTTTGCCATCTCGAATCAACTGGAGCAGGCAGGCATCAAGCGGCTGCGGCGCATCGGGCACACCCTGGAGTTTGAGCACATTCGGAATTACGTGGTTGGCGACG
The DNA here is from genome assembly GCA_021774155.1 of Nitrosomonas sp. Lineage (GTDB taxonomy): Bacteria > Pseudomonadota > Gammaproteobacteria > Burkholderiales > Nitrosomonadaceae > Nitrosomonas. The sequence goes on along the minus strand of JAJFJH010000358.1, from coordinate 1,319 downwards.
ATCATCGCGCGGTCAACTGGAAGGCGAGCGCCCGCACCGGCAGGATCATGGTCAACCAGTTCCAGGATGAAAAGTCGCAGCAAGTCTACAACCTGATCGACACGGGGCGCGTGATGAAAATGCCCTTTGACGGTATGACCTTGCTCGACTATGCCATCAATACCAGTCTCACTTTGTCAAATATCGCAATTCGGAAACAGGACCGGGCGGGTGTCGTGACCTTCTCGGACCGAATAAGTACGGTCATCCCTGCGGAGCGCAGGAACACGCAAATTCACAAAATCCTGGAGGGACTGTACCGGCAGGAGACCGCGTTTCTGGAATCCGATTTTGAGGCGCTGTACGCCACCGTGCGCAACAAGATCCGGCAACGCAGCTTGCTGTTATTGTACACCAATTTTGAGACGCTGAACGCCATGCAAAGGCAGGTGAGCTACCTACGCCGTCTGGCCCGGAGCCACCTGGTCACCATCGTTTTTTTTGAAAATACCGAGCTGCGTAAGCTGCTGCACACCTCATGCAGAACTGCGGAGGAAGTCTACATCAAGACGATTGCTGAAAAATTCGCCCTGGAAAAACGGCAAATCGTAAAAGAGCTGGCAAGTCACGGGATTCATGCGATTTTGACCACGCCAAAGGACTTGACTGTAAATACCATCAACAAGTATCTTGAGTTTAAGACACGGGGATTGATTTGAGTCAGACGCGGTCGTGATTTGTTGGCAAGTTGCCACCGGTTTCTCCGGTAATCACCAACAATGGCTGTACAAAAAGGAAGAGATGGAAAAAGTCAGAATACAAACCTCGCAGAATGTCGAAATTGACTTCCAACTTGCCGGTCTGGGCGATCGCATTCTGGCTGCCTTGCTCGATTATCTGGTGCTGGCAGGTTACGCCTTTTCCGTAATTATGTTCCTGTCTCTACTGGGTGCATTTCGGAATGCCGGCGAAGGGGGCGGTGTGGTATACACGCTGTTGATTTTTTTGCCCTATCTGTTCTACGATTTGGCATTCGAGGTCTTCTTGGATGGCCAAACCATCGGCAAGCAGATCATGAAGATCAAAGTGGCACGCCTGGATGGCGTACAACCCGGCATCGGAGATTATTTGCTGCGTTGGCTTCTGCGGCCCATCGATGTGACGATTCTATCCGGCACGGTGGCAATCATCACAATCCTTGCCAATGGCAAAGGACAGCGCCTGGGCGATCTCGCCGCGGGTACCACGGTGGTAAGACTCAAAGCCGCAACCGACTTATCCGAAACCATGCTCGCGGACGTGGGTGCGGACTACTCCCCGGTTTTCAGACAGGTCACGTT
>JAJFJH010000357.1 GCA_021774155.1 Nitrosomonas sp. | reverse complement strand
CAAACAAAATTATCTAAATATGAACTAATTTTTAGTAACCCTCTAATCTAGATTAATAAAGATACAATAAATCAATCAGTTAATGATTTATTTTTTTACGAGATATATGCAATGCTACTTTCTGAGTAAGCTCTAATTATATATTTTCTGCATATCTACAATACAATTTGGGAAAGAAGTAAAGAAATTGTGATGCTTACTCAATTCCATAACTGTATATCATACTTAAACGGAATAACATAAACAGTTCTGAACATCATATTGCTGAGCATGGTAGAAAAAATGCAGGCCATCATATCTTAGCAACTTATTGAACAAATATAATCAAATTCCAGTTACCAGATTTGTCCTTTTGGGCGAGCCATTCTTTTCAAAGACTTACAGTGATGCACACTGACCACCGTACTTTTAGGTTTTAGACCAAAGCGACGGTGAAGATTCTCATGAAAATCTTATTCAGGCTCAAAATCAAAAGATTTTCGATATCACGATGACTTAAGTTATATCGATAATAAAACCACACTGCGTACTGAAGAATTTCAGATGGCAATCGATAGTGCTTGTATAGGGTAGCTAAGTTATTCGTTCTGCTATTATCGCGCAGCCACAGTTAATTTTGCAGTATCTTTAAAATGCATATTCTTCTTTTATAATGGTGGGCGCACTAATAAAATTGATGAATCAACTTTAACCATAAGTTGTTCTGCTACTGAACCCACGAAAAAACGTTTCAAGCCTCGACGATTAGCCGTACCTACCACAATTAAATCTGCCTCCCAATCAGCTACAGCTGCTGCTATAGCTTCAGTGATGCCAGTGATACCAAATCCAGTTTCAGATACAAGAAGACGTGTTTCAATACTTGATACATTTACAGAAGATTTGGCTTGTTCCAGTATTTCCTTGCCATTTTTCTTGTCGGCCTCTAGATCTCCTTCAGCGGAAAGGACTATTGAATGGACGATGCATAGCGTTGCATCATAAGTACTTGCAATATTTTCCGCTTCAGCTAATGCTTGCCAGGCCGTTTCGCTTCCATCAACTGCTGCCATAATTTTTTTATACATATAAAATACTCCTCAATATGAATATATTTCTTGTAAAAGAATACGCTGTCAAAACAATTTAGACAGATGACCGGCCGTTCAAGGCAAGGGGTGCTTCCGCTGGCTCTGTTGCAAAAAATAGCACTGACCAGAGTAGGTCTCCCATATGTCTGATTATGCGGTATAAATATAGAATTGTCTTTCAATAAGACGGGTTTCTCCTATTAGACTTTGTTTGCGTGTCCATGCATTCATTTGTCTTTTTTGAACATGCGTATGATTTCAAACCCCTTAATCGGTGTATAGGCAATTTTTATGGTTTTAAAACCGTGCACTGGATTTATCAAGCGTTTGAGTTTGCCATGACCAGCTTCGGAAATATTGGTATCTAACGGTGAGCGCTGCCTACTCGGGCGACAGGCTAGCGCCGATGGCCATCATCTGACAAAAGAAGTGGCATAGAGTGACCTTCTTGCACAAACTATTGTTATGCAAACATTATATTAGCGAGTTCTTGTGTTTTCACATATTTCCTGGAAAGTTGTTTAAAAACAATCTCCTGCTCGGAATAACCTAAACCTAATGTCTCCAGCTTCTCATTCCTTGGCATCTTCACTTTGTTTGTGCAGTGCATCAACCATGGCTGCAGCTGATCCGACTAACAGCGCAATTTCCCAGAATGAATCTTGATAGTCACTATCAAGATGATGGGTTATTGCAACAGACAATACTTCAGGGAACCCCAACTGATTGCTGAGCCAACCACCTACTTCACAATAATTTGTTCCTGTGTATTGCAATAAAGACTCATTAATTGTTAATGAGGGTTCAGCTACAATCGCTTTTAATGCTTTGTCGGTTTCTTTTGGTAAGTTATCGGCAAGCCACAACAGTCCTATATTATGTAAAGTACCGGCAGATTGCCCTGTTTGCACAAAATCAATATAGTTTATTTTGTTTGATAATCTAGATGCCAGTAAACCGACTCCTTCGCTAACCAGTATATTGGTAGTCCAGAAGTAACTAGCCTTAAAACCAGGGCACTTATTTGTATCAAAAGCAGAAGAAATGGAAACACCAAAACTGATACTTTTTACAATTGAGTGGCCCAGCATGGAACAAGCTTGCTCAATACTGCTAATTGGCCTTTCTGGCGCACACCATGCAGAATTAGCCAAAAAAATCAAACGTGCAGAGATTTCTGGAGATTGCTTAATTAGTTCTGCTAATTGCTGATAATTTACATTAGTGTCAGTTATAGTTTTTAATAACTTATTTATGTTTCTTGACAAAGAAGGCAGGTTCGTTTTTCCTTCTGCCTGTTGTAGAAAAGGGGCTATTCTGCAATTTGCATTTTCGATAACCATTAAGCAATAATCTCCACGATAATTATTTTATATCAGCTAGTTGACGAGTGAAGTTATTTTTCATCAAGTCGGGAATTTTATCGGCAGGAACGGGCCGACTAAAAATATAGCCTTGTATTACTTGACAGCCCAGGCCGTGCATAATTAATAACTGATCTTTGGTTTCAACCCCTTCTGCAACCAACTTATAGTCAAGTGCATTGGCTAAACCGATGATTGCACCCAAAAGCAATGCAGTGTGAGAGTTGGTTGGCACGTCATCCAAAAACACTTTATCGATTTTAATACAATCTAGTGGTAGTTGTTTTAATGACGCCAGGCAAGAATAACCCGTTCCAAAATCGTCAATAGAAATTTTTATTCCGATCTCTCTTAATTGTTCAAAGATCTCGGTGTGCCCTTCTGTTTGCAATGCACTCTCGGTAACTTCTAATTCCAAATATTGTGCAGAAATATTATTTTCATTCAACAAATCTTTTACTGTACCGATTAAAGCAGAATCTTGAAAATGTGATGGTGAAATGTTTACAGCCACTTGCAGATAAGGTAAGCCAGCTTTATGCCATTGCGCTATTTGCTCGCATACTGTTTTAAGTACCCAATTGCTGAAGTCAACCATCAAGCCTAATTTCTCAATAAGCGGGATAAATTCACTCGGAGGAATAAAGCCTTTTTCGGGATGTATCCATCGTGCTAATGCTTCAACACCAATCATA